>JANXAG010000025.1 GCA_025062375.1 Anaerolineae bacterium
GGACGGTTGGGCGGTTAAGTAATTGAGAATATGTGGTTTAACGTTGGCCCAATCAGTTGCCCAGTCTGGGTTAAGAGGCCCAGCCCGGTCCATGACATCGTCTCCCTCATGGAGCAGGAGGTGAAACGAATAAATCGGTTGCGAACGAAAGACCACAGTGTCCGAGACAACCACTGGATAGCGGTCAGCAAGGCTCTGGCCTTGGAGTTTGGTGACCCAGCGGATGGTGCCGGTAGTTGCGTCCAGCGCGACGGCCTGGATGGCTTCGGTACCCACAAAGACCGTCTGCTTATCCACACTGAGAGCGGGAGAGGTCAAGATTGGCGCGCCGAGGTCCCGTTCCCACTGGCGAGCGCCGTCCGTCAGGCGCAGTGCGGTCAATTTGCCGTTCTCTGAAGCAACGTACACCCAGCCGCGGCTTTCATCCATCAGCGGAGCTGTTGAACTGGGGCCGGTATAGACTTGCCAGCGCAGGGAGCCGGTGGCAGCATCCAGAGCGTAGGTATAACCTTCCTGAGTGCTGAAGACCACCGTATCGCTCATAACTCCGGCCGAATGACGGATAGGGCTGTTAACGGCGTAACTCCACAGAGGGGCGCCGGTAGAAGCGTCGCGGGCATACATCACACCATCCATGCTTCCAATGAAGAGCCGTCCAGAGGCAACAACCGGCTGAGCGCGCGAAGCAAAAGGTGCCTCGTACCACTTCCAGGTGTAGCAATACGGTGGATCCACCTGCTGAGGGCTATAATTGGTGCGCTGGGCGTCGCGCCCTAATTGTGGCCAATCCCCTGGCGCCGGTCGTGGTGGGGCTTCAGGAGGCGCTCTGAGGACGCTGAAACCCAGCAGGAGGCTGCTTGCCAGCCCGAATAGCCAGCGAAGAGCAACGCTTCCTCCCCGAAAGCTTGAGGGACCTCCAAACCTCAGGGTCAGAATCGGCTTCCTCATCTCCTTCTTTTCCAGGACACCAGAAGGAGGTCACACGTCATAGGTAACAAACTCGTCAGTGCAATTCCTCGTGCAGGTTTAGCGAGCTTTATCCATAGGGCGCATTCACTTTAAAAAGGCCAGTTCGTAAAAGTGCGAGATGGCCAGAACCCTGGCTCCAATCCCTTTGCTCAGGTCTTCCAGATTCAGGTTATCCAGAGTCAGCTGCTCCCTGGCATCCAGCATAACCTTCGGGATTACCACCGAACCGCCCTCAAACCTTTCACGCAAAGCTTCTATTAAGTCCTTTCCAGCCAAGAGGCCAGAAACGGTAACAGTCGGGCCGAAAAGGCGATTCTCAATGGCCACCACTTCCATTTGCGAGCCAGTAAGGCTATTGAATTCCTCGGCAATCTTTTTCACAAGCGGGAAGGGCATTGTTCCGCACGCCGCCATTCCCTTGAAACCCAAAGCAGGAAGCGAGCTCCTGTGCTTCTCCCAGTTATCCAGGAAAAGCCTGGAAAGGCCTACTCCGTTCTCCAATTGAGGGAAACCATCGTATTCCACAGCGGGCGGGATAGGGAGATCCGTCATGAAATACCACTCATCGGATAAATAAACCAGGCCCTTTTTCAAGGAGCGGCGGAAACGTTTCTGGCGACTTAGCACCAGAGCCACAACTTCTTCAGCCTCAGGGCGGGTATACGGTCGGAGCCCCGGAGGGCAGAACTTAGTCACCCCCACTGGCACCACAGCAATGGACTGGACAGTGGGATGAAGAGCCGAAAGCTCATCAATAGTGCGCTCAAGGTGCGGGCCATCGTTCCTTCCGGGGATAAGCACAACTTGAGCGTGCACAAGGATCCCGAGCTCGCCAAGGCGTCGGATTTGTTCCAGGACATCTGGGGCAGAAGGATTGTTCAGAAGCTCTCGCCGTAAAGTTAGATCGGTGCTGTGGACGGAAACATAAAGAGGGCTAAGGCGCTGCTCAGCCAGGCGTTCCCAATCTTCCTCCGTCAGGTTTGTAAGGGTTATGTAATTGCCGAAGAGAAATGAATAGCGGTAATCGTCATCTTTTACGTAGAGGCTTGGCCGGAGCCCCCGGGGAAGCTGGTGGATGAAACAGAAATCGCACTGGTTCGGGCATCTCCTTATCCCATCAAAGACCGGTTCCTCAAACTCCAGACCCCACTCCTCTCCATACTCCCTAACCGTCCGGATGACAAAGGGCTCTCCTTCCCTTTCTCCGACTATCTCCAGTTCTTCTTCTGCGGTGTAAAAATTGAAGTCAATAACGTCCCTTAAAGGGTGTCCGTTAACTTTTAAAAGGCGATCTCCAGGTTTAAGGCCAAGCCTGTGGGCCAGCCCCCCAGGTTCTACCACCTTTATTAACCCACCTCTCGCCTTCACACCCCCTCCAGAATCTGCATAACAGCCTGAGCGCATTTTTCCCAAGAAAAGCTGGCAGCCCTTTCCCTGCCTTTTAAGATTGTTTCTTCCGGCACCCCCTCCCTCCAGACTTTTACCATAACCCGGGCCATTTCTTCAACGTCTAATGGATCCACCAGAAAACCTATACCTTCGGCCAGCTCGGGCAGGGAGGAAGTTTTGGAGCACATAACCGGGACCCCACAAGCCATCGCCTCTAATACCGGGAAACCGAACCCCTCGTAAAGGGAAGGGAAGACGAACAGTTTGGCCCCGCTCATTAAAGCCATAAGGTCGTCCCTGGGGACATACCCGGTCAAGATGAGGTCTTCCCGGGGGGCGGGAATTGCCTCCTGGTAGAGCCATCCCGGCTTGCCCGCCATTACCAGCTTCACAGGGGCTGAAGTCTCCTGACGGAAAAGGGCGAAAGCTTCCACCAGGCGCTTAAGGTTCTTTCGGGGCTGGATTGTGCCTACGTAGAGGAAATAATCCCCTTCAATACCGTAGCGGCTCTTAACTTTCTCTACTCGCCTCCTATCCATGACCGGTTTCACAGCGGGGTCAAGTCCCGGATAAACCACGCGTATTTTGCCTATAGGCACACGGTAAAATTTCACCAGATCTCCGCACGTGGCTTTGGAGTCGGCAATTACCACTGAAGCCACCAGAGCATTGTAGCGGGTTGAAAGGTCAAGGTAAAGCCTCTGGAGGAAAGGGTGAGCTTTGGGGAAATATTTGAAGCCGAGGTCGTGGATGGTGACCACGGTGGTTTTGGGATGGATCAGGGGGATAACGTGGGCAGGAACGAAAAGGACGTCGGGCGGGTAAAGGGCCATTTCCAGGGAAAGGCGGAAGTGGGTCCAGAGGCGAGGGAATGGGATGACCCGGAACTCCAAGCTGGAGAACCCCAGAAGCTCAATGTAAAACTCCTGAGGGGGAGGAGAGTTGAAGTAGAGGCGCAGGGTGTTGCGGCGAAGTTTTGCTAAATATTTTATGAGAAAACGGGAGTAATTTTCCGTCCCTGTGGGAGAAGAGGAAACAGCCCTGCTGGCGTCTATCCCTATGAGCACTGCTCTTCCTCCAGGGCTTTTATCTTGGCGATGCGGCGGTAATGTCTATCTACTTCGGAAAATTTCGCGTTGAGGAAGGTTTTGACTATCTCAAAGGCAACTCCTTTCCCCACCACCCAGGCTCCCAGGCAGAGGATATTGGCATCGTTGTGTTCCCGGGCCATGCGGGCGGTAAAAATATCGTAGCAAGCGGCAGCTCTTACCCCTTTTATTTTATTGGCCGCTATGCTCATCCCCACACCTGTCCCGCAGATCAAAATTCCAGCATCAGCTCTGCCTTCGGCTACTGCGCGGCCCACGATAGCAGCGAAATCAGGGTAATCGGAAGGCTCAGCGGAGTAGGTGCCAGCATCGTAAACCTGGTGGCCGAGCTCCCTGAGGAGCTCTATCACCTCCTGCTTGAGGTTGAATCCAGCATGGTCCGAGCCTACCGCGATGCGCAATTTTCCTCCTTTGTCCACTTTTTAGCTTTGAGGACTCTTTTACCGATAGGGGGATGGGAGTAGAAAAGAATTTCAGCCCAGCGAGGGGGGAAGGCCTCGGCCAGGTTCTGGTCTGCCAGTTTTACCATTGCCGAGGCGAAGGCTTCAGGATTCTGCGTGGCCTTGAGGGAGTAATCATCGGCCAGGGATTCCCTCCAGCGGGAGTAAGCGGCGGTGATGGGGGTGGATAGGAAAAGCAGGACCCCCATGGTCCCGGCCAGGAGTGGGAAAGCAGCCAGGTCTTCTACCCCTTCATAGCCCATAAGCCGGACGAGGGTCGGGAAAATCTGGCCCGTAGCCCAGAAGATGAAGAGATTAAGGAAAGACTGAAAAGCAATCCCCCAGGCTATATCGCGGTGAATGTGGTGGGCGAGCTCATGGGCTAAAATGGTCTCAATTTCATCGGGAGAGTAATCCTTAAGCAAAGTATCGCCCAGGAGGATACGGCGAGTATTTCCCCAACCCACCAGAGCTGCATTCCCGGCCGTGGTTTTGGCCGAAAGCTCTAAAGTAAAGATGCCCCTAACCTTCGTGCCCGCCCTCTCCGCCAAGCGCATCAGCCTGGATTTAAGATCCTCATCTTCTAAAGGGCGGAAGGGGATGAAAAGGGGGAGGATCAGCACTGGAAAAAGGTTGGTCAAGATCACGGAAAAGAAAGTGAAGGCCACCCACGCCCAGAGCCACCAGAGGTCAGGAGATTTAGCCAGGAGTAAATAGAGGAGTTCAGTAGCGATGACGCCAAGGACTACCGCCAGAGCACTGGCTTTGAGCTGGTCCGAAAACCAACTTTTCAGAGATTGAGTGGAAAGGCCATAGCGGTGCTGGAGGACAAACCCTCCATACCAGGCCAGTGGAAGGCCCGCTAGCCAGTAAAAGGCATAAAAGGCAAGGAAATAAAGGGCTATAAGCACCTCCCTCCTCGGAGCAAAACTTTCCAGGACTTCTTTGAGCCAGGTGGATAGGCCTCCAAAGAGAAAGAGGGCCAGAATTAAAGCCCCTTGGGCTAAATCCAGGGCAAAGAGGAGGTAACGCTTCCTGGCGTATTCCTTGGCTTTCTGCTGGCGCTCGGGATCGAATTCCAAATTCATCGCTCCTCCAGTTCTATGCCTTCCTTCCACAGGAGGGCCGCTGTTATTCCCATCCCCTCCCTCAAAGCCCCTGTGAAAGAGCCATCGTGGATAAATCTAACGCCACAGGAAGGGCTGCGAGCCTTCAGGATAGCTTTTATTACCCCAAGCTTCTGAGCCAGAGCCAGAGCTTTAAAAGCTCCCCTGAGGAAAGCTTCGGTGACGTCAATTCCATCGCGATTTATGACTCTTGCCTTCCCTTCCAGGACGTCTCGACCGTCCCCACCCTGGATCTCTGCAGGGGCCCTGGGGACCGGTAGCCCTCCAGCTACTTCGGGGCATATGGGAACAGCAAGCCCCTCTGCTATCATCCTCTGAATTTCAGGGTCCGGTGAGCTACTCCCATCGTAACGGCATGGGATGCCCGCAAGGCATGCGCTAACCATTATAATCCCAGCTCCCATCTTTCTGTTACCTTTTCCGGGAATTGTCACACTCTCTAAAGGGTGCGATGCAATACCCCAGAGGCCATCTGGAGATTGCACCATCGCAAAGGTCTTTCCGATCGGGAATACTCAATCCGCTGGTTTCAGTTGCAGAACTGCCACTGCCAGGCCCATAAGGAGCCAGAAAAGGCTCACAGAGTGGGGGAAATCCAGGTTGAAAAAGTAATGGTCAAAGATTCCCCCCACAAGGGCTCCACCTATAGCCCCCACAAGCCCCATCAGGATGGGCTCCATTTCCGGGTCTGAAGCTATGGCTTTCCATCTTTCCAGGAAAAGGGAGAAAAACCTGCCCACAATAGACAGGAAAACCAGAACTCCAGGTATGCCCATGTATTCGGCCATGAGGAGGTAGAGGCTGGAAACACCGATGTAAATATCAATGTCAGGGGTTCCCGAGAACCCGACCCCGAACCAAGGGTAGCGGGATATTAGAATCAGGGCATCCTTGTATTCGCCGAAACGCATCCTGGTGGCCAGGTCTTTCCCTGCCAGGCCAGCTTGGAGCCTCTCAAGGTAGGGTTGGGCCTGGGGCAGGAACAACAGGAAGATAGCTGCCAGGGCCACTAACGCGAAGATGGCCCTGTATCGGATGATGCCTGTAATCATGAGAGCAGCCACTAGGCCCAAAAGGGCGCTCCGGGAATAAGTAAGGTAAAGGCAGAACCAGAGAATACCCAGCGAAGGCAGGATTAAGTATCGGGGCAGTAAAGGCTTGCGAGCGAAAAGCTGGGGAGTAAAAAGTGCGATGGCTATCATAATTGAGCCGCCCAGGACGTTGGGGTCAATTGAGGTGCCCACAGCCCGCAGGGGTAATTCTGGATTGTTTTCCACATAGCGCAGCACGCTCCACCCTGTTGGGTATCCAACCCGGCCCAGAGCCGAAAGGAGACGGACGGCCGTATAGCTGGGAAGGAAGTAGAGAACGATGGCAATGATAGCCTCGGCCAGGGCAAAAGCCCCTATGGCCCCCACCACCTGCTTCAGCTTCACCCTATCTTTCAATGAATTTACCACCACAAAGACCAGGGCTATGGCCAGGAGTATTTCTACGAAACGCCTCAAAACTGTAGCTGTAAGGTCGGCATGGGCGAGGCCCGCCACAAAGGAAGCGCATGCCAGGAGGATGAAAACGATCACAAAAGGGCCAATGGGTGAACCTTCAATCGGGTTTTTCCTCAGAGCAGCTCCCGCAATCCAAGCACCGAAGACCAGAAGGAGAGCTGCGTCCAGGAAAGTGGGATAAAAACCAAGCCTCAAGGGCAAAACCCCGAAGGGTAAAAGGTAAATGATGGCTACAAGCCCGAAGAAGCCCCAGCGTATGTCTTTCAGAGTAAGGATAGAACCAACAATGGCTATGGTCAAACCCCAGGCAATCAGGGGCGAAAGGAAAGAAATATAAGCGCCCCCACAGAGGGAGACAAGAAGGAAAAGGCCCGCCAGAGCCCATGCGGCCTTTGGGTTTTGAGAACGCAAAAGGATTCTCTGCAACCTTTCCATGGTTCACCTCTGATGGAAGTATACCACTGATAGTCTAACGCGGCAAAATTTCGAAGATTGGAAAAGGGAAGCGAGGCTTCCATCCGGGAAAGCCGGAGGGGGATAACCGCATCCTGCCCATGAGGAGCGTGGGGCTCGCTTAAAAGGGTGGTTCTACGATGGCGGGTCCTTTGCTTTGTCTTCAGGCCCGATTGTGGTAAAATTTTCACAAAGTCACCCGCCTTACCCGGTAGAATGATGGAAAAGCCTTGCTTTAAATCAGTAGGCATACTCTACCACCCCCGTATTCCGGCTTCCCCGGAGATGGCGGAGGAAATAAGAGCTTTCCTTCAGGAAAGAGGCATTGAATCCTGGGTCTGCTCTGCGTGGGATGAGCCAGGGATAAAAATAAGGCTTGAGGGAACCTCCATGCTCATCACTCTCGGAGGCGACGGGACCATTTTGAGAGCTGCCAGGGTTTCCGTCGGCCACAATGTTTTGATCCTGGGGTTAAACCTGGGGAGGCTCGGATTCTTGGCAGAAATGACCCCCCAGAACTGGCAGGAGGTCCTTTCCTCAGTGCTGGCAGGCAATTACTGGACTGAGGAGAGGATGATGCTTATGGCTTCCTTCCTGCGAGGAGGAAAAGTGAAAGCTTCCTATCACGCTCTCAATGATGTGGTGGTGAGCCGGGGAACTCTGGCCCGCATCGTGCATCTATCCACCTATATCGACGGTTATTATTTCACCACTTATCACGCTGATGGCCTTATAGTCTCCACCCCCACGGGTTCCACGGCTTATGCCCTGGCTGCCGGAGGCCCTATCCTTCCTCCTGAACTGCACAACATTCTCCTCATCCCGATAGCACCTCACCTGTGCCTGGACAAAGCAGTAGTTCTTTCAGAAGGTTCTTGGGTTCGGATTATAGTTTCCACAGACCATCAGGCAATCCTCACGGTGGACGGACAACTGGAAGTAAACCTGCGGGATGGGGACGAGGTTAAAGTTCAGGCCAGCCCTTATTTGGCTTACTTCGCAAGGGTGAGGGAACGCTCCTACTTTTACCAGACCCTTCTGGAAAGATTGAGGGAGAGCTATTGATGCTGGAGCGCTATGCACGGCCTCAGATGCTCAAGATCTGGAGCCTGGAAAACCAGTATCGCAAATGGCTTGAGGTGGAGATAGCCGTGTGCGAGGCCTGGGCCGAGCTGGGTATTATCCCCTTTGAAGCCGTTGAAAAGATAAGGAGCCGCGCCCACTTTGACCCCGAAGAGATCGCCAGAATTGAAGCCCGGACCCACCACGATATGCTGGCTTTTCTGGAAAATGTCTCCAGCTACGTGGGAGATGAAGCCCGTTTCCTCCACTACGGGCTTACTTCTTCCGATGTAAAAGATAGCGCTTTAGCTTTGCAGTTAAAAGAGGCCATGGATTTAATTTTATCGGATGTGGACGAAGTCATCTCTGAACTCAAAGCCCAGGCTTTCCGCCACAGAGATACCCTGATGATGGGCAGGACGCACGGGATTTTTGCGGAGCCCATAACCCTTGGGGTGGTTTTTGCCCGCTGGACCTTTGAAATGTTCCGCCATCGGGAAAGGCTTAAAGCTGCCCGGGAGGCCATATCGGTTGGGAAATTCTCCGGCGCAGTGGGAACCTATGCATCCCTAGATCCAAGGGTTGAGGAGATAGCGTGCCGAAAGCTGGGCCTTAAGCCCGACCCCGCCTCAAGTCAGGTCATAAGCAGGGATCGCCACGCTGAATGTATCTGGGCCATGGCCGCGACGGCTTCCTCAGTGGAAAAATTTGCCCAGGACATCCGTCACCTCCAGAGAACGGAGGTAGGGGAGCTGGAAGAGCCTTTCCTTCCCGGACAGAAAGGCTCTTCGGCGATGCCTCATAAGCGCAATCCAATCCTCGCTGAGAGGCTCTGCGGAATAGCCCGCCTTCTCAGGGGACACCTCATTTCAGCTCTGGAAAATATGCCCCTCTGGCTTGAAAGGGATATGAGCCATTCAGTGGTGGAAAGGTTCATTTTCCCCGAAGCTTTTTGCCTGCTGGATTACCTCCTGACCCGTTTCGCCTGGCTTGTCCGTAACCTCAGGGTTAACCGGGAAAAGATGAAGGAGAATCTATCCCGGAGCCTCGGCCTTTACGCCTCCGAAGCAGTCATGATGGCTCTGGTGGACAGAGGCATGAAAAGGGAAGAGGCCCACGAGCTGGTTCAGAAGTTAGCTATGAAAGCCTGGGAAGAGAGGAAAAACTTCGGCGATTTGCTCAAAGCCTCCCTTTCTCCGAACCCTTTCACCCCTGAGGAAATTGATTCCTTCCTGGACCTCAGACGATATACCCGCCACTGCGATGTGATTTTCCAGAGACTGGCGGAATGCAAAGAGATTTAACCAACCATGCAGAATTTTCTGGCTTTTCTCTGGGGAGGGGTGATAGCCGTTCTCGGCGGATTGATCGGCCTGGGTGGGGCGGAGTTCCGCTTGCCCGTTCTGGTGGGCATATTCAAGTATCGCACTCTGCAGGCGATCGTCATTAACCTGGCCATAAGCCTGGTAACGGTGGTTTTTTCCTTCATATTTCGGGCCAGTTTCACCAGGTTCAGCCATATATCGGCCAACTTTTACATCATCCTCAATGTCCTGACCGGGTCTCTCCTTGGCGCATACATCGGTGTCAATTTCGCTACTAAACTTAACGAGCAAATTCTAACCCGTGTCGTGGTGGCTTTTCTGCTGGTGCTGAGCTTCTTGCTGATCAGCCATGCCTTCATCGCCAGTTTACCCGGCCTTCAGTTACCCCTAAGCCTGCGGATTTTGCTGGGCTTCACCGCCGGGATCGTGATCGGAATATTCAGCAGTATGCTGGGTGTTGCAGGGGGCGAAATAATTATCCCCACGGTCATGATCGTGTTTTCGGTTGACATAAAACTTGCAGGCTCCCTTAGTCTGGCTATAAGCATACCCACCATTATTATGGGGCTCATGAGGTATCATCGCCAGCGTAAATTGGGCGAGATTTACGCTCACCATGGGTTCATCGCCTTCATGGCCGCCGGTTCAATTCTCGGGGCTCTGGCTGGAAGCTATCTTCTGCGGTTTGTGTCCAGCGGGTTTCTCCACGTCTTGCTTGGGATGATCCTTTTCACTTCAGCGCTCAATCTGCTTCGGCGCAAAAGGGCACATCTTGCCGTTTAAACCTACTTTTTGAAGTTTGGGCTTTTGTGGCAGAAGCGTTATACTTTGTGAAGGCTGCCTGTAAAACCCTTGCTTCGTCAAGCTGAGTTTATCAGTGGTGGTCCCTTGCGTTTCCCGATGCTCGTATTCGGGCACTCACACGGTGCGGAGAAGGCTTTCCTGAGCCACAGGCGGGCAGTCACCTTTAATGCCAGAAGACAAGTGGGTAGAGCGTTGATAGCTAACGGTTTCTACCGTAGAGGCCATTGCGATGGCGCAATCTCCCGATGGCTTTCGGGGATTGCCTTGGCCCCGAGGGGCCCGCAATGACCTCCGGGAAAAGAAGGGAGGAGGCAATTCATGAAGAGAAAGTTCACGCTTTGGCTCTTAGCGATTTCTGGCGCTGTTCTTGGCCTTTCTATCCTCTGGCTTGCCCTATCAGCTCCCACAGCAGCAGGGGGGCCAACTTATGTTTACGGTTCCATCACGACCGATACGGTGTGGCTCAGGGCCAATAGCCCATACATAGTAATTTCAACGGTTAAAGTGGAGAACTCGGCTGTACTTACCATAGAAGCAGGCGTGGAGGTAAAATTTCAATCTGGCCAAGGACTAGAAGTTATGCCTGGCTCCAGGCTGATAGCGGTGGGCACCAGGACCGAACCCATAACCTTCACTACTGCTCTCGCTAATCCAGTCCGTAAAGCCTGGAGTGGAATCCGCTGGTTCAGCAGCCATAACCGCTTGGAAAATGTCCTGATTGAGTGGGCCCATTACGGGCTTCTCTTCGAACCCGGCTCCAGAGACAACACCGTGGTTGGGGTCACCTTCCGCAATATCGGCGATTACGCTGACCCTGGCTCGGAAGGAGCTGCTGTCTTCGGCACCGTTGATAACAGTTCCATCCGTCACTGCGTTGTCCAGAACGTTGAACACGGCTTTTACCTCATCAAATCCTTCAACAACTACCTCTCAGACAACATTATAGATGGCTCCGATGGAATAGGGATTGCTCTTAAGGGCGAAGCCGCCATTGCTTCGGGCAACCGCATTATCAACAACCTCATAAACAACTGCGGGGGCGAAGGCCTTTACCTCTCCATGCAGGGAAATGCCACCCTCGCTGGAAATGAAGTCCGCTATTCGGCTTATAGAAGCTCCGTTACCGGTGCCAGTATAGCTGGTATTTCCGTTCAGCAGTTAGTTACCCGACCTGTAAGAGGCGGCGTCGCCATTGAAGGAAGCCAGAATATCACTCTTCAGGCTAACCGCATCCATCACAATGGAGCTGAAGCAGGCCTTTACATTTCAAACACTACCGGGGTTACGATCAGCAATAACTTCATCTACCTGAACAGCCGCGAGGGCCTCCGTCTCCTTGGTTCATCGGCTATTCTGGCCTACAACAACGCCTTTTATGGGAACGGCGGTTTTGAATGGGCCGACGTTGGCTCGCTTGCGCCGAATGCGGTGGGAAACTGGTGGGGCACCAATTCGCCTCAGTGGGGTGTGGAAATCACCGGCACAGCCAATTATACACCCTGGGTTACCTTTGCCTTCACTGCTACTCCCCGTTTTCTCCCCGCCGATGGGCTTTCCAAAGCTGCCTTGCAGATAGCTCTGGTAGATGGAATGGGGCACCACGCCCCCGATGGCTTTCCGGTTTACCTGGCAGCCAGCCTGGGCAATCTATCCACCTTTGAAGTGACCACTACTGCCGGATTGGGCCTGGCCTACCTCCAGGCTCCCCTTCTCCCCGGTGTATCCTACATCACCGCCACAGCTCCCATGACCATGATCCTCTACGACTGGGTAAGCTTTGTCCCCATGGCAGCTTACACTCTGGACTTAACCGCTTACCCCAGCACTGTCCCAGCCGATGGGACAACGCCTTCCACTCTGGTGGCATGCGTGAGGGATCCTTCAGGCAGACCAGCTCCCGATGGAACAGTGGTGGTCTTCACCACTACCCTTGGCTCCTTCCCCGGAGGGTTAAGTTCAACCCCCATACCCGCAGGAGTTATGCCAGTAGAAGCTGAAACCGGAGTAGTGACCAAAACGGGAACTTGGCTCGCTTATTCCGACCCCTCGGCCAGCGGTGGGGGAGGAGTTCGCTCCAATATTGCCGACAGCAAACTTACCTGGACCTACACGGGTACCGCTTTCTCCATACTTTTCCAGAAGCAGCCCGATGGGGGCATCGCTCACGTCTACCTTGACGGTTACCTTTATGCCTCAGTAGATACCTACAACCCCATTACCCTTTACCAGCAGGAAATAACAGTGGCCACAGGATTGCCTTGGAAAATGCACAATTTGGAAGTAATGGTGACCGGGCAGAAGAACCCCTCCTCTTCCGGTTATCAGGTCACAGTAGATGCTTTCAGAGCTTACGGGGTCGGCCGCAATAACGCTTACCTGACTTCCGGCGGCTGTGCTACCACAACCCTTACTTCTGCCGTGTCGGGAACAGCCAGCCTTCTTGCCTGCGCCGAGCGAGCCTGCGATACAGCCCTGGTCAACTTTACCGGAAGGCGGTATTTCGTCTATCTGCCCCTCATCCTCAAAGGTCTAGCGGTTCCAGTATGTCAGGAATTGGTGGTTAATGGTGGTTTTGAAACCCAGGCGGGCTGGATCATTGGAGCAACTCCACGCCCTGCCAGATATGTCACAAGCAACGTGCGCTCTGGAAGTTATTCTATCCTCCTGGGGGTGCTTCCCACTGAAACTGATGTCCACGCCTACTCTTCAATCCGCCAGCTCATAACTCTGCCGGCAAACACTACCATTACCCTCACATACTGGTATTACCCCATCTCTCAGGGTGACCTGGGCGATAAGCAACAGGCGCTTCTCCTGAACAAAGACGGTGGTCTGCTGAAAGTCCTTTGGGAGGGCAACGAAAACGATCCAGCTTGGAAGCGCCGCACTTTCAGTCTTACGGATTACGCCGGGCAGAGCGTTTACCTCTATTTCAACGTCTTCAACGACGGCGATGGCCTGGGCAGGGCAGCCATGTATCTGGATGATGTTTCGGTGGAGGCGTGCTCCATCGCTGCTCCTCCTCCCACCCCTACACCATGCCCCACTCCCACACCACCTCCCCCTTACGGATGCTACCCTTACATCATGGCCGCTCGTTTCACGGGCGATGCCCCGCACGGGGTAGCCATAAACAAAAATGCGGGCGAAATCTATGTGGTCAACAACCAGGCTGGCACCATGACTGTTTTCAGCGAGACCACCTACAGTGTTATAACCACTGTCCATGGTCTGAACCATCCCAACGGTGTGGCCTACAACCCCGCCAACAACCACATTTACGTGGCTAACAGCGGAAGCGATAGCGTATCGGTGTTTGACGCTTCCACCCGCAGGCTAATAAAGACCATCCCTGTAGGCGATTCCCCCAATGGTGTTGCTGTTGACCCCGTCCTCAACCGTATCTATGTAGCCAACTACGGTAGTGATACCGTTTCCATCATAGACGGCAGTCTGGATATTGTCACCAGAACTGTGGCTGTAGGGGATGAGCCGGCGATGATTGCTGTAAACCCGGTTACCCATAAGGCCTATGTAGCCCTTCACGGAGCTGGACACATTGCTGTCATTTACCCTGACATGAGGGTGAAGGACGTGGACATATACAGCGCTGGTCCCTACGGCATTGCAGTGGATCCAGTCCGCAACCTGGTTTACGTGGTCACCATTGACACCTACCGCATCGTGGCAGTAGATGGCAACGAGGACAAGTTCCTGGGCTGGGCAGAGGTGAGGAGGGAGCGGGATGGCACTCCTGCTCCTTTGCGCCAGATTGCGGTCAACCCTTACATCGGCACCTCTGGCCACATCTACGTAACCACTACCGGAACCGACGGCCCCTTTGACAAGGTGCTTATGTTACCCAAGGGCTGGCCTGAATACTTCGCCCGGCCCTATGCCCTGGACATGGGCTCTGGCTCTGACCCCAGGGAGGGTATTGCCTTTGATCAAAATCGCTCCCTGGTTTACGTAACTCTCAGGGGGAAAGACGAATTGACGGTTATACAGGATGGCGAACCCGCCTGTTTCCAGAACTTCTCCATCGGGCAGGGCAGGCTGACTTTCGGGGAGTTCTTCCTGAAGATATGCGTGTTTGAGGGCGGAAGATGCAAGTGGATTACAAAATAGCAGCGGACGCCAGAGCCTAGGTCTTTAAGGGACGAAAGGAAACGCTCGCAGATCCCTCAGACGAACGGTGAAAAGCGATCTGGGAGACCACGAAGGGGGCGAAGTAACTCGTAGAAGCCTCTTAGAGATTGTGCCTCGGTAGGGGTTCTTTGGGCGCTTCGCCCCCTTGCAGTGGTCACAAAATCCGGGCAATCTGTGGCTATTGCAATTAAAAACCCCTGAATTAATAACTAATCCCGAGACGGCGCTTAAGAGCAGTTTTTACAATTTCAACTTCATCCCAGGGATATTCCACAGTCCCTATGGACATGGACTGCTCGTGGCCTTTGCCGGTAAAGAGAATGAGATCACCCGGCTGGGCACGGGCTATGGCCCACTCAATAGCTTCTGCGCGGTCAGGGATGATTACATACCCTTCGCCTTCGCGGCGGCCTGCCAGACGGCATCCTTCAGCAATTTGCCTGATAATCTCGTTCACGTCTTCCGTCCTGGGGTCATCTGCTGTAAGGACTGCCAGATCGGCCAGGCGACCGGCTATTTCTCCCATCATGGGTCGCTTGGCCTGGTCCCTCAGCCCAGGACAGCCGAAAACCACAATCAGCCTCCCTTTCGTCCAGGGACGGCAGGTCTTCAGGACTTCTTCCAGGGCCCGGGGGGTATGGGCAAAGTCCACAATCACCATGAAATCCTGGCCCAGATCGACTTTCTCCATCCTCCCTTTAACCCTTTCAACCTTTTTAACCCCTGCCTCTATGGCTTCATAGGGTATGCCCTGGGAGAGAGCTACAGCGGTAGCGGCTAAGATGTTGTAAACATTGAAAAACCCCACCAGTTGGCTTTCAATTTCAAATTCCCCCTGGGGAGATACCAGTGTGAATTTGAGCCCGGCGGGGTGCGTGTTAATATCCTTGGCCCTCACTTCTGCTGAAGGACCAAGGCCATAAGTTAACTGGGAATCAGCGGGGATGGCCAGGAAATAGGGAGCAGAGGGATCATCAACGTTTATCACTGACACTTTGGGGACCTGGGGCTTCCGGAAAGAAGTAGACAGGCTCCGAAAAAGGAGGGCTTTGGCCTCACGATAGGCTTCGAAAGTCTGGTGGTAATCCAGATGTTCATGGGTTATGTTAGTGATTACAGCTACATCAAATTCGCACCCGGTCACCCGGTGCTGGTGGAGGCCGTGGGATGTAACTTCCAGGACAGCGTATTGGGCTCCGAACTTCACCATTTCCGCAAGGTAGAACTGGACATCGGGTGCTTCCGGGGTTGTGGTGTGCAGGCCTGTATCATAAACGCTATCGCCTATGCGGGCGTTTATTGTGCTGATCATCCCTGCTTTGTAGCCTGCCGCTTCCAGAATAGAGTGAATCAGATTAACGGTGGTGGTCTTGCCATCGGTTCCGGTCACCCCGATAACCCTGAGTTTACGTCCAGGGTGGCCATAAAAAGCTGCTGAAAGGAGAGCCAAAGCGTAGCGGGAATCTTTAACCTGAAGATAGGGGACAGGAAGGTCGTAGACTTCTCTTTCCCCCGCTACTGCTCTGGCACCTTTTTCCAAAGCTTCGGGGATAAATTGATGGCCGTTCAGGTTGAGGCCGGATATCGCTACAAACATTTCTCCGCCTTTAACCATGCGGGAATCGTGGGTTATACCCGATATTTCCGTGTCGGTGGAGCCTGTGGCCTGGATAAGGAGGCCAGCGTTCTGCAATTCTTCCACTAAAACTTTGAGCTTCATCTTCTTTCCCCGAGGAAAATGTTGAGGATTAAGCTAACCACGCTGATTACTATAGCACCCCACAGGGCTGGGATAAGCCCGTGAATGTAGAAGGGGAAGCCCAGTTGCTGCCCTATCCAGGCGGTTAGGGCTAGCATTACAGCGTTGAGGATTAAGGTAAAGAGGCCCAGGGTTAAAACTATGAGGGGGCAAGTTAAGAACCTCAAGATAGGTCCTATCAGGGCATTGACAATCCCAAAGATTAAAGCCAGAAGCGCCAGCCCTTGCCAGTTTCCGCGGTATTCAATCCCGGGGACAAGCTGCACAGCTGCCCACAGGGCCACAGTGTTTATGAACCATCTAATAAGAAAGCGGCGCATTTTTTCCTCCGTTTAATCGATGTAAATTTCCACCCTTTCCCCCTCCTCTTCGTCCTCCACATCCACAATTTTACCCTGCATCCCGGCCCTTATTTTTTCCCATATCTCTTCCCACCGGGGTGAGAAACGAGAGCCAATGCTGAAGCCGAGGTTTACAAGGTGTAGAGGAATGTTGACGTTCACCCTTTGTTTGCCCGTTCGCAGATCGGTAACCCTTATGCGGAACCAGCGCTCTGGAGGGGGTTCGCGCCGACGGGAAGCCTCAAGAGCTTCCAGGAGCCTTGCGGCTTCTTCGGCTGTTATTTTTCCTTCCTCCAGCATTTTGAGAATTTTCATCCTTTCTTCATCCATAGCTCAGCACCTCCTTGTTAGCATATTCCAGGTCCAGCCGCATTTGGAGTAACACCCTGGTCGTTTTAAACCCGGCCCTTTCCAGGACCTGGACAAGTTCCTGGTATTCAGCGGGGATTTTGGTGTAAGCTATGCCTCTGAAGGGTTTCGTTAGAGGCTTGAGGATTCCTTCCGCCAGGGCCTCTTCCACTTCACCCCGGGCCTGGGGGTGGATCAGGAACTGAAGCTTATGCCTTTTGCCCAGCAAACTTTTCCAAAGGGCAGCGGTAGCCACCATTGAGTTTTCTCTCAAAACCATAACATGGTGCAAATCCCAGCCCTGGACCAGGTAACCCAGCCGATTGAGGAGGGGGTTGAAAGAAAGGGGCTGAAAGCCTTCGGGTCTGGGCCTCTCAAGCCACAGGAGGCCTGGGGGTATAGAAACCATGGCTAATTTGTATTCATCTTTCCATCGGGATAAATCAAAGGCTAAGGCTTTCTCGCCCGAGGAAAGAGGAAGCCTGGCTGTGCTTTCAAGCTCCATTTCCACCACTTTCCCCAGCTCCTCAAAACCCAGGCTTCTGTAAAGAGAAATGGCTATGGGGTTATCATCCCTAACCTGGAGAGTCACCCACCGTCCGCCCTGGTCCCATATATAAGAAAGGGCCGCCTGCATCAGACGGCGTGCTATCCCTTTGGAGCGATAGGGAGGAGCCACTGCCACATTGCTTATGTGCCATCGGTCCCAGCCCGTCCGATTAACGGAAACGTTACCTGCCACTTTACCGCCTTCATCCCAGACAAATCCCCTGAACTCCCCCTTTAAGGCTGAATCCAGAGCAAAGAGAAGGCCACCCAATGGCCCTGCTTTTCCGATAAATCGCAGTTCATGAATAAACTCACGGCCCTCCTGGTTCAGATCCGGCCCGAAAGCTTCCTCCAGGAGGTCCGCTAATCCTGCGAGGTCTTTTTCAGGCCTCATTACCCTTATGAATCCCAAAGCTTCTCCTTATCTCTCCAGAGCTTTTAAAAGGGCTGCGCCTTCTTCACTTAAAACTTGAGGAATCGGAGCTTATCATTGCAGGCTGATGGTCTAAAGGGGCGTTCACCTTCAAGGCGAGCCCGGCTTCTTCCAGAGGGATGTGGGCTTTTATAACACACCTTTTCAGGATTTCCATCGCATTTCTTTTGAGCCTTTCCAATCAAATTTACGGGCGATGGCCTGGGTCGGTGAGTTAAACTGTTCCACAAACATTCGCCACGTGCTCACTCATGGCTCACACTTCCCCTGAGCCGTCTTATAGCCTCTTCGACCGTTATCTTACCCTGGTCGAGCTCTTCCAATATAGTTTTCCTTTCCTCTGGTGTGGGCTGGGCCTCCTCTTTTACTTCGTAACCCAGGGCTTTTATCACCTCAAGAAGGCGAGCTCTTGCGGTGGGGTAAGAAATCCCGAGCATTTCCTGAACTCTGTTGAGCTTCCCTTCACACCGGAGGAAAATCTCCACAAACTGAATCTGTTCTGGATTAAGGCGGTAGAGCCTTCCGAGGTCGAAATTTCCTTCCATCACAGTTCCACATCCCGGGCAACGGAGCGCTTTCACCACCATTTGAGTGCCACACACCGGACAATTCCCTATCACCCTCCTCATAGCAGGCCTCCCCTTTTGATAGAATTATAAGCGGTTGCTTCAACTTTGTCAAGGCGATTTTAACAATATTGAGCATATACTTAAAGTTTATGGGCGAAGCGAGCATTCTCCTGCCCGGGTTAAGGGATAGAGACTCTGGAAAACTTGAAAAACGCCCATTAAAAGGGAACGATTCAGGAAACGGGGTAAATTGAGGCTCCAGGGGCAGAGCTCCCTGGCAGGGAGCGATCACCAACCTTTAGCACTTCGCCCATGAGTGGGACCCTGAACCGTGGCAAACCCTATGCCCACGAGGGCGGGGAAAAATCGGGGGTCCAGGGGGCAAAGCCCCCTGGCAGGGGGTCTGGGGGATGTGCCCCCAGAAACCTTAAAAGGGAGCGATCACCCACCCTTTGCGACCTGCCCACGAGTGGGACCTTTAACCGTGGCGAACCTTGAGCCCACGAGGGTGGGAAAATTGGGGGGCCCAGGGGGCGAAGTCCCCTGGCAGGGGGTCTGGGGGATGTGCTCCCAGAAACTCAACCCTATGGTGCCACTGCAAACAAAGCAACCTCCTATGATAAATCCCTCCGCCTGCAGCAGGACTCTGGAATTACACCCTTTGCCAAAATCGCACCGCTATGCTTTAATTAACAAAAATCAAAAACTGGAGGCAAAACATGGAGGGAAAGTGGTCCTACAGGGCCCACGAAATAGAGCCCGGCATTTTCGTCGAGATCGGAGAACTTGTGGAAAGATTCAAACCCCTGGACTTATCCACCGGTTACCCCGACCTGCCGGGACCGGAAGAGGTTAAGTATGCTGCAGTGGAGGCTATATGCCGGGGAGCCAATCAGTACACTTCCAGCTTCGGGAGCCTCAGGCTCCGCCAAGCCATAGCCGATCACTATCGCCGCTTCTACGGCTGGAACATAGACCCCTTCCAAGAGATAACAGTAACCCACGGAGCTACAGAAGGAATTATTGCTTCAATTCTGGCCCTTGTGAATCCAGGGGATGAAGTGATAATCTTTGAACCCTTCTACGATAGCTTCGCTCCCGACGTAATAATGGCCGGGGGAAAACCTGTGTTCGTGTCCCTCACGCCGCCCTCCTGGGAATTTGACCCGGTTGAGCTGAAAGGGGCTATTTCGCCCCGCACTCGCCTCATAATCCTCAATAGCCCTCATAACCCCACAGGCAAAGTCTTCTCCAGGGAAGAACTGGAAACCATCGCTCGCCTGGCGCTGGAACACGACCTTCTGGTCCTCTACGATGTTGTTTACGAGCACCTGGTCTTTGAAGGAAGGCACTATCATATAGCCACCTTCCCCGGGATGGCTTCTCGCACGATAACAGCGGGAAGCTTCGGTAAAACCTTCGGACTCACGGGGTGGATGGTAGGATGGATCATTGCTCCACCACCCATTACCGAAGCTGTCCGGAGGATACACCAGTTCACCTCCTATTGCGCTGCTGCCCCTTTCCAGGAAGCCGCCGCCTTCGCTCTGGGGATGGAAGAGGATTTCTTCCGCAAAACAGTGGAGATGTATCGCCAGCGCAGAGATTTCCTTTCCTCAGCTCTGGAAGATATAGGCTTCGCGGTCCTCAAGCCCCAGAGCACCTATTACCTCCTGGCCGATTTTTCCCCTCTGAGCGAGGAAGACGACAGAACCTTCTGTCGTCGTCTGATTCAGGAAGCAGGAGTTGCCGCTATCCCCATAAGTGGCTTCTACCGAAAAGGAGTCAAAAGCCCTCCTATGCTCCGGTTCTGCTTCGCTAAAAGGATGGAGACTCTGGAAGAAGCCGTGGCGAGGCTCAGGAATTGGGCGAAGAAAGAGGCACAAGCTTCCTGACAGCCTCTACCACGTCTTTGACCGCAAAAGGGCGCACCAGAATTTGGGACGGGTTCAAAGCCTTCTCGGCCTCCGGATCTCGGCCATAAGGAGAAGCGCAGAGCACAAGAGGGGTCTCCCCGAGGAGCAAGCGGAAAGCCTTCAACTTTTCTAGAGAAACAGCTATCCCCTTAAGGTCCAGCACCACCAGATCCGGAATAGAAGGAGCATGACAGAGGTAAGCGGCAGCAGCTTCAATATTCTGGAAAGCCTTGATCCGGTAGCCTTCTTCCTGAAGCTGAGCTGAGATCAGGGCCCTCTCCTGCCATTTGGGCACAACTAACATCACCACTCGTTCCACAATGTCCCCCAGAGGGGTGTGAAAATCTCCGGAGGCGGGATTTCAAGTTCGCCCCCGGGCGGTTTCCAGTAGAGGTAGACCGCTGAATATCCTCCCGGCTCCTGATACCTTACCCTTATTTTATGCTCACCTTCGCTCAGGTAAATTCTACCTTCCTGGAGCCTTTCGTGCGAAGTTCTCACAACCAATTGGCCGTCTATTTCCAGGAACGAAGGGGAGTTAGAGAAAAGGGCAAAACCGTAGTATCCTGGCTTCTCCACTTTCAAAAAACCCCTCCATTCAACACAGAAGGGGGCAGGAAGGGGTTGAATGTGCCAGCGAAAAGCGATAAAGGGGTCAACTCTGGCGAAAACAGGTTCTCCGCTCCAATCGGTTCCGCGGTAATAGTAACCTGTGAGGCCTCTTTTAGGCGCTGGATGGATGTTGAATAGTTCCTCAGGAACCTGGCCATCTAAACCCCCACCGTGGATTTCAGCTCGCCCTGGTCCTCTCAGTTTGAAATCGTGCCACCCCTTGATGAGGTGAACAGAAACCTCTTCTCCACCCTTAAGGGTCAGGAAACCGTCGGCCCCTGCGACGAGAAGCTCAGCCGAGGTGGAGCCTTCCAGTTTCAGCCGGTAAACGCCCGTTTCGGGGATGAAAAAGCTGCCTTCCTTCAGGGTTTCCTGGGGAAGCACCCGGAGACCTACGGAGCTATTTACCTCTTCTTTCCCGACCACAATCAACCTGAGCATTGTTTTCCCTGATGGGTCCGGGATTTCCTTGACTTCTGCCCCGGGATACCAGTGCAGGAAAACTTCCAGGGGCAGGTCATATCGGGGATCCACAAGATAAACGATATCCCGGTCGCTTCTTTCCCGGAGAGGGATATGTTCCAGGGAATCCAGGAACCTCAAGTCTATTTCCCGGGGGAGGAGGAAGTGGACCGTGGGATCGGTGGCGTAAATGGAGTAGAAACGGTAGGCGGAGCCTAATGAGGAGATTACTCTGCCGACAGTGGTTTCAAGGCCATGGAAAGCATAGAAAACCCTTGGATCACTGGCATGGCGAAAGAAATACAGGTGGAAGTTGAGGGTCAGGGAGACCATCACCAGGGGCAAAATCAGCCCACGGGAGAGAAATGGAGCGGCCGAGGCTATTTCCCTGAGAGCTACGGCCCCCATGAAGGCTACCGGAATCACTGCTCCTATGTTGCGCAGAGCCTGAGGTGCTTCAATGGACCATATCCCGGGCTGGAGGAAAAGTATCAGCCAGAGGGGCATGATACCGTAACGCCAATCGAGGGATTTACGCAGGCAAATTCCTATCCCCACTACAGTGAGAGCTCCCATGATGGGGTCCAGAAGGGGAGCATCGGGCAAGTTATGGCGAGGGTTAAAATCGCCCCGCTGGTGGAACATGAGGAGGGTGACCCTGAGGTTGTGCTTAAGGGCTTCTACGCCCGCAGGCAAGGGATGGAAGCGCAGAAGGTAGACCTGACGGGAGCGATGGAGAAAGGTATCAGGGTGGTGAATGGCATAAGAGATGAGGGGAGCTGAGGCCAGGAGGATAGCGAGCAGAAAGATTAGGAAAGCGGTTGTTACTTCTCTAATCCGGGCTTTGTTTTTGATGAGGTAGGGAAGAAAGGAAAGCAAAGCCAGCAGGGGGAAAACCCGGAAAGCAGCATAGCCCATCAGTCCCCACCCCGCCATAAATCCAGCTAAGAGGAAGTCGGTGCGGGCTCCTCGGAGGAAACCTCGCCAAAGAAAATAAAGGGAGAAAGTGGCGAAGAAAGGGGTGGTTATGGCATCGAAAACCACCCGGCTGAAGTGGAAATGCCAGCGCATTATCCCCAGAAGCAATGCACCTATTATGGCCAATCTTGCGTCTATAAGCCTTAACAAAAGGTAAAAAGCCAGAACCGTAGCCGTTCCATAGAAGACGGGCACAATTCTCAGAGCCAGGGATTCATTTCCCAGAAGCTTTATGGCCGGGGCCAGTGAATAGATAAGGAGGGGGCCACGGCCATTGCAGGCCTCAAAGTATGGGGGGTAGGTCCCTGAATCCACCGCCCATGCGGCATCCAAAGCGTTACAGGCTTCATCGTAGTAGATACCCGGGGGCATCCTGTCAATCCGGTAAAGGCGCAGGAAAAAAGCTAACAGCAGGATAAGAGGGAGTAAAAGGCCTCTGGTTTCTGACCTTGCAGGTGAGGAGGGAGGTCGCTCTTCCAGCAGGTAGAAGGCAAAGCCCAAATACACGAGGGAAAGCATGTAAAAAAGCCAGGGGAGAGGGCTCTGGGTGCTTTCAAAAAGCTTTATCATTCCCAGAGCAGCAATGGCCGAAGTCAGAAGCAGGCTGAATCCGAGGATTCTTTTCCAAACAGATGGTGTGATGGGCAAGCTACGGGCGAAAGCCGGGGGCTTTTCTCCACTGGAGGCGATTAAACCAAGGCAAAGGCCCAAAATCAACAGGCTAACTCCAGTCCCTGTCCTGGCCGGGTCTTTCACCACTTGAGTTCCCGCCAGAGTCACTCCCAGGGCTAAGAGGAGCAAGAAAAACTGCGGTTTTTTCATGGTTAAAGGCCAGAACAATGGTGTTTTCTGAGGCAGCCTTTTACTTTAACCCGAAGAACCGGACCAGATTGCCGATGTATTCAGGCAGGCGACGCCAGGTGTCTTTTTTCCAGAGTCTCCTCCATATCCGGCTGGGCCTTAAGTAGAAGCGGCGGTAGGCCTCGTGCCACTTCTTTTCCACCAGGGATGCCGGGAGCCCTGGAAGTTCGTAATGAGCTTTGTCATCGTGGATGCCGAAATCACGCCAGCTTTTGGCAAAAAGTTTGCCTTCCTTTAACACAAGCTGGTAAAGCTCTGTGCCGGGGAAGGGAACGGCCATCATGAAGTTGGCCAGTTCGGGGTCCAGCTCCAGGGCAAAGCGGATGGTATCCTCCATAGTCTGCTCATTCTCTCCTGGAAGTCCGAAGATGAAGAACCCCATGGTTTCAAGGCCTGCCTTCCGGGCATTGCGGAAAGCCTCCCGAACCTGGTCCAGAGTCTGGGCTTTCTTTATGCGTCTTAGAATTTCCTCATTCCCGCTTTCCACCCCAAAGCCCACCCGCTTGCATCCAGCTTTCTTCATCAAACGGAAAAGCTCCTCATCGGTGCTGGTTACCCTCATCCCGTGAATGGTGATCCAGGGCACTTTGTTCAATCCTTCTTTTATAAGGAGCCTGCAGATTTCCTTGGCCCTTTCCAGGTCTAAGTTCCAGGCGTCATCGGTAATACCTATTTCAGTGGCACCGAGCTCCTCCACCAGGTAGCGCCACTCTTTCACGACCTCGGCGGGAGAACGGGGCCGCCACGTGTGCCCGGTTACAGGCTTTGAGCAGTAAATGCATTGGTAGGGGCAGCCTCTGGAGGTCAGAATTGTATAAGCTCTGGCGTTAGGGTCAAGGCCGTCGGTTAGGGGCTGGAGGTTGGTGTAGCGTTCAATCTTGAACAAATGATAGGCAGGCCAGGGAATATTGTCAATATCCCTGCGGAGAGGACGCTGGGGATTGTGGACTATTTGGCCTTCCTCGTTGCGGAAAGAAAGGCCTAAAATTTTGCCATAGACGGATTCAGGGAAAAAGCGAGGCTTTTCGGGGTCGTGGCCATTGCGAGGCGGTGCCTCTTCCAGGGCTTGCAGGAGTTCAACTATAGTGTCCTCGGCCTCACCCCGGACCACCAGGTCCACTTCTGGCCTTTCCATGGATTCGTGAGGCATAATAGTAAGGTGAGGCCCCCCAAGGATGGTTATAGCTCCGTGGGCTTTGGCTATCTGAGCTGCTTCCCATGCTTCATGAATGAGAGGAGTAGGGCTTGAAATTCCCACTACCTCAAAAAAATTGCGGCTGAGGAAAGAATCAAGGGGCTCATCTTCTACCACTGCGTCAAAGATTTCAACCTCATAACCAGCCCTGAGGAGGGAACCTGCCAGGTACCCAAGCCCCATATGGATGTGCTTTCGGGAATTCCACACTTTTGAAATTGGGCTCACCAGCAAAATCCTCATGCAAGCCATTCCTCCAGCTATATTCAGAACAATTATACCATCAGGAAGTCCTGAGGCCAAGCCTTTAAAGTTTTGTGCTCTAACTGTAGCGGTGGCTTAAGAAGAGGATCAGGGTTCAGCAGAGAGTGGGCTATGCAGGCGTTTATAGGCGGGTATTTGGCTCTCAAGGTAATGCTGGGTGGTGCGAATATCGGCGTGGCCCATAAGCTTCTGGATATCGTCAAGTGAGCAACCGGCCTCTTTGAGCCGATGGGCAAAAGCTGCACGGAGGGTGTGGGCGGTGGCACGTTTCGTGATACCGGCGGCACGAACTGCTTTGGTAATAGCCCTTTGAATTCCGCTGGGATGCAGATGGTGTCGTTTGATGGTAAGAGTACGGGGATCTACGGAGGGATTGCGGGCGGGGAATACATATTGCCATTCCCATGATCTATCTGCGTCCGGGTATTTGCGAGCCAGTGCTGGTGGCATAGAAACCGGGATATCGGGATAGGCTTCATAGAGATGGCGCACTCGCTTAAGGTGAGCGTAGAGGCGTTGTAGAAAGCGTCTTTCATCAGGGAGGAAAGTCACTCGGTCGCGGTTAGACTTTGTATCGCGGACGGTGATGAGGTAGTTATCAAAATCAAGGTCCTGGATGCGGAGGCGCAAGGCTTCCAGGAGGCGCAGGCCGCTTCCGTAGAGAAAGCAAGCGACGAGGTAAGGTGCTCCGTTCAGGTGGGCTAGGATACGCAGGCATTCATCGTGGCTTAGGTAAGGTTGGACGTAAGTATTTCGTTTGGCGCGAAGGGTGTGCAAGTTGCCGAGGGAAATGCCCAGAACTTCCTGGTAGAGGAAAAGGAGAGCGGAAAGGGCCTGGTTCTGCGTGGAAGCTGAAACCTCTTCATGGGCGGCAAGGTAAGTTAGGAAAGCTTCAATTTCTGGCGCCCCCATAGTAGCGGGATGGCGCAGTTTGTGGAAACGGACGAAACGTTCATACCAGTGTAGATAAGCCTTCTCAGTGCGAATGGAATATCCACGCAAGCGTATAGCCTCACGTAAACGGTCAGCAATTTTCTTCTCTGGCATCTTGCCTCCTTGACAAGTTTGATTTTTGTGGTATAATTAAAGTTGAAAAAGGTGATAATCTTCTTGAATTTCATTATAGCATAAAATAGAGATTTGGGCAAAAATAAAATGAAGAATCACATGGTATAAAATAGAGAGTCAAGATAATCACAAGTTGGGCGGCTCTCTGATGGCGATTCTCAGAACGGGCGTTCCATGGGCAGATTCAAGATCGACGACCGAACACGGGCATTGATGTTAAAACATCTTGCTGAGACGAATTTGATGATCAGCGACCTGCTCACTGAAAAGGGCAAAATGGAATATCCATTGTTGCTTCAGGTGGCTTTTGCCAGCCACGACGAAGAGTGGTTGGCAGATCAATTAGCGACCGGTGGATATATCAAGCGAGAGTGCTTTTGTTCAGAAGCGGAACTACGATCAAAGTCCGGTGCGTTAGCCGTTGAGGTATTTGAGATGTTTTTGATGATAGCGTCTTTTGAGCGTCTACTTGAAGAAGGCGCGTTCTCTTTTGCCTATCCAACGAAGCGATATGGTTAAGTTTGACCCTGTAAGAGATGATTTGTTCCAATTCTTGGATGACTTTAGCCCGCCTCAACCTTATCGGACATGGGTCGTCAGGTGGTGCAAGGCGTTGGTGGCAGCTCAAAGGAAGGGTGGTGATGTGCGCCCTTTATGCATTGAGAAGCCTGCAAGCGTGGAAGATGTGGAAAGAATAGAAAGTCAGATTGGGCAAAACTTGCCGATTGGTTTACGGAAGATGTTTCTTGAGTTCTCCGCTGGCATTGAATTTGGCTGGGTTCTACCGAAGGGATCTTCTCCGCCATTTAGTATCTATTCTGGAGGCTTTGAAGGGATAAAACTTGCTTGGTTGACGAGACTTGAAGAGGAGCGGCAAGGATGGATTCGCCACGTCTTCTCTGATCCCACGGATCCGTACAGTTCAAAATGGTACAATAAACTGGCGATTATTAGCGTGATTAATGGAGATATGATAGGGATAGATTTAGGGAACGCCGATGGTTGTGTAGTTTATCTGAGCCACGAAGGCGACGAAAGCCTGCATGGAATGATACTGGGGAGGAATTTTAGCGAATTTATGGAGTATTGGAGTATGCTGGGCTGTGTTGGCCCAGAGGGTTGGGAGATAGAGCCTTTTGTCGAAGGTGTTCAGGGCATCAATCCACTTAGCGTCAATGCGAGTGTGTGGCAAAAGTGGTTGGGTTTGGAGTGATTTAGCCGCCCAACCTGCGCTTTCACCTGACAGCGCCTCCGCTGCGCTCCGGCGCTGCAGGTGAAGCGCGAGTCGTTGGGCCGCCAGAGGATGAAGGTTTCCCTCTGGCGGAGGCAGGGCGGGCTGGAAGGCCGAAGGGAGCGCGGGCAGGCCGCAGGATGCGGGCGGAACGGGAGGCCAATGGGAACGGGTGGCCGGAAGGTTTCCCCCCGGCCGCTGGTCTCTGGTGGCGGGACGCTACGGCAAGATGCGCCGATGAGCGTCTGGGCAAAGGGAGAGCAGTCTCTCCGGCCCGAGCGGGCGGAAAGGGCGGGCGCAGGCTGGGCGGGAGCGCGGCGGTCCTCCTGAAGAGTCCTGGCAGAGAGCGCGGGGAGCCTCGGGCGGGAAGCGGGCCGAAGGGAGC
>JANXAG010000026.1 GCA_025062375.1 Anaerolineae bacterium
TACCCCAACGAGCCTGCCGACGACGGCCTTCTGACCTGGTACGACCTGACGGGTCCGGCGCCCTATGGCTTCGGGCGGAATCTGGCCCCGGGTGAATCTTTCCTCATCACCACCGTCTTCAGGGTCGTCCGCGATATTACCACCACAGTGAACAGTGTGGTCGTGGTTGACGCGTTAGATATCTACAACAACCCGGTACCCGAAAGCGATGATGAAGAAACCATCGTTAACATCCCGACGGCGGTGGAACTGCTCAACTTCCGGGTGGTCAGAGTGGTTGGGCGGAATGTCTGGCTGGAGTGGGAGACGGCAGTAGAGATAGACAACTTCGGCTTCAATATATACCGGGCATCGGTTGACGCCTTTGCAAGGGCGGAAAGGATCGCTTTCGTGCCTTCAAACGCTCGTGGCGGCGGCGCAAAATACGTCTATACCGACACCGTGCCTTATGACGGCACCTGGTGGTACTGGCTTGCAGACGTAGATACCTCAGGTCGGGAAACCCTTCACGGACCAGTTAAAGCGATGGTGGGTGCGATGGTTCTGCCATACCGGATTTACCTGCCGCTGGTGCTGAAACATTAAGACTATCCCCATGTCCGGTCAGCGGTTTCTTCTGCTCTGCACCTTAATATCACTGCTGATGGTGGCCATCGGTCCACCGCAAATTAAAGCCAGTGCAAATGATCAGGGAAGCTCTATTGTCATAGAATGGACTCCTCCCCAGGTGGAAATCCAGCTCCAGCCTGATGGAACGGTGCAGCTCAAAGCAGGAAATTACCCGGTCATTGAACAACCGGGGCTGCCGCGCCTTCCTTACACCTCCACTCTGCTCGCTGTTCCTCCAGGTGTAACCCCTTCTCTGCGCATCCTCTCCTCTGAATTTATAACCAGAACACTACCTGGTTCTCTCCCCGTTGCCCCCAAGCCTGATAGAGTTCTGCTGGACCAGGCGGGCTTTCCCGAAACTTTTCTTTTTGAAACCACCAAACCACTTCCGCTCCCCCCTGCGCCTATTGTTCTGGAAAATCTCGGGATCATGCGGGGTGTTCGCCTTGCCCGCCTTACTTTTTACCCTGCCTTACCTTACGATAACCACCTTCAGATCTACCGCTTTATCCGGGCAGAAGTGATCTGGGAAGGAAAACTTCTCTATCCCCTGAAAACCCCAGCAGATGACCCCATCCTGAAAGCAATACCTCGTGCTGTTCTCAACCCACAGGACGTGGTTCCGGCCTTTCCCCCAGCCCGGATCACCGGAACAGAAATCCAGCTTCGGAGCCGCTCGCCTGAAGCCTTTCTGGAAATAAGCCACCCCGGCCTCTACCGGCTTAAATACGAGGACCTGCAACCCTTTGGGTTCGCCGAAGTCAACCCTGCAAACCTGCGCCTGTTCCAGGGCAATAAAGAGGTAGCCTATGAATGGGAAGGAGATAATGACGCAATCTTTGAACCCGGTGAATCCATCTTGTTCTACGCTGAGCCTCGCTTCAGCCGCTGGACTTCTAAGGATGTTTACCGACTGGAAGCTGGCGAAACCCCGGGCTTTACCATTGCCTCTCGCCCCGCCAGCCCGGCAAATATGCCCATGGGCACTGTCTGGGTAGAGGAAACCTTTGAAAAAAACCAGTTATATATGCCCGACCGCTTTACCCCCGGAATCCCTGTAGCCAGAAATGGCGACCGATGGACATGGGATTACCTGGTCGGACCTGGAACCAATCCAGTCAACTACCCCTTTTTCCTTCCAGCCGTAAATTCAAACCACCCGGCCACCCTGATCATCTGGGCGATCGGCCACACCAGTGGGGAACACCGTTGGAACATCAGCCTCAATGGCACAGCCATCGGCCAGATAACATGGAACGGCAAAACCAGCATCACTGCTACCTTACCAATATCTCCTTCCATACTCCGGAACAGAGATAACATCCTGTCCATAACCCCGCAATCCCATTCTGGCGCCTGGCTGGATGCCTTCGCTATCCACTACGCCCGTAGCCTGGAACCTTTCGGAAACACTGTAATCTTTGGCTCCCCCATCCTTTCCCCAGGCGGAACACCCCCTTTCATGCCCCATAAAATCTACATCCCCCTTGTCTTGCGGAACTTTACAGCCTCAGGTCAGGCCTACTCAATCGCCCTGGAAGCCCCAGGCCCATACCGGGCCTATGACATAACCGACCCGTTCCGCCCCGTCCGGCTCACCGATTTCCAGGTAAATGGGCACCGTATCACCCTGGCAGGCCCTCCAGGAGGCACCCCTTACCGCTACCTGATCGCCTCCGAGGGAGCCATCCGCACCCCCGACCGTATCCGCCTGCGGGAAAGCCTGTGGAGCTTCCCCACTTCAGGTGAAATTACCGGTGCAGACTACCTCATCATCACTCATCCTGCCTTCGCCGATGCCCTAAGTCCTCTGATAGAACTGCGTCGAACCCAGGGCCTCACAGTGGCCGTCGTCAACGTCCTGGGCATATATGACGCTTACGGCGATGGCCGACCAGATCCTGAAACCATTCGCCGCTTTATTGCCGATGCCTACCGCAACTGGTCCCCTCGCCCCGTTTACATCCTACTGGTAGGCGATGGTTCCTACGACCCTAGACAATACCGCCCCGAATCTCCTCCCACCTTTATTCCCCCGTATTTGGCGGATGTGGACCCCTGGGGAGGTGAGACCGCTGCCGATAACCGCTACGCATGCGTGGATGGCAACGATAACCTCCCGGATTTACTTATCGGACGACTGCCGGTAAAAAGCCCCGGTGATGCCCGTGCCGTCCTCCAGAAAATCGTAGATTACGAGACCCGACCCTTTCCCGGTGGATGGAACTCAAATGTGCTATTAGTCGCTGATGATCCAGACCCGGCAGGAGACTTTCATGCTTTCTCCGATAATGCCGCCACTTGGGTGAAAGCGCCTTTCACTGTGACCCGGCGTTACTGTCCCCGGGGCACATGTTCCTCCGAAGCCCCGGCCCTGCGCTCCGCCATCCTGAACGACTGGAACCGGGGAACTTTCCTCATCCAATACTTCGGCCACTCTTCCTGGCACCAGTGGGCCATAGAGCAAATTTTCCATCTAAGCGATCTTTCTACCCTCCGCAACTTCCGTCGTTACCCCATCCTGGCCGAAATGACCTGTTTCACCAGTGCATTCCATCGCCCGGAACCGACATTAGATGAAGAACTGATCTTGCGGCCCGATTCGGGAGCGGTGACCTCTTGGGGGCCGACGGGATTGAGCCTAGGGGCGGGCCATAAACTCCTTTCCGAAGGCTTCTTCCGCGCTGTCTTCAGGGAAATGGTCTCCACTATTGGGGAAGCTACGCTGGCAGGAAAATTGAACCTCCTTCCGACCAGAACCTACCAGGACATGCTGGATACCTATACCCTACTGGGTGACCCCGCCCTGCGCTGGAACAGAACCATCGTTCCATGGAAAGAGGCCAATTACCTGCCATTAGTAATGCGCAACCACACTGGAACAAGATAACAATAACCCCGATTTGACCCAGGCAAAGCCTCAGAGAACTACCTCCAATTTTGACAAAATTAAAACTCCTGTTAAAATTTCTCATGACTTGCTAAAAATTTTAAAAGACGAGGGAAGGATATGGGCCCCTTTGCCCGTCAGTTTCGCCGGATCGCCGGTTTAAGCCGCAATGCCAAACTCTTTCTCCTGACTGTTTCCATCGTTGCATTAGGAAGCGGAATCTTCATGCTGCTTCTGAACCTCTTCATCCTGGCACGCGGCAACGACCAGGCCTTCCTAGGGCTGCTTATGTCTACAATGAGCCTCACTGCCCTATCCTTCGGCCTGCCAATGGGTATCCTGGTGGACCGACTGGGCAGAAAGCAGGCAATGGTTCTGGGAGCTATTCTCTCTATCCCCGGAACCCTGCTCCTGGTTCTCTCGCCAAAAGATTGGCCTCTAATGCTCGCAGCGGCCTTGTACGGCGCAGGTAATGCCCTTTACATGGCAGCCGGGCCAGCCTTCATGGCCGAAAACGCCTCTGAAGATGAACGCCCAACTCTCTTCAGCTTGCACTCCGGCCTATCGTTGCTGATGGGCTTCCTGGGCAGCGCCCTCGGCGGCTCCCTACCCACCCTGTTCAGCTACCTGTTACGGGTCCACCCCGAAAGCGTGACAGCATACCGCGCTACCCTCCTGAGCGCTGAAGGGATAATGGTTTTCGCCCTGATCCCCCTACTGATGATCCAGGAAAGACCCGCAGCCAGAACAGACCAGTCCGTTAAAACTTTCTCCCTGCAAGATTTACCTTTCCGGCGGGACGTGATGGCTCTCTTGATCCCAGAACTGATCATCGCTCTGGGAGCAGGGCTGCTTATCCCCTACCTCAACATCTTTTTCAAGCAGCGATTCCGCATCTCCGATAGCTTTCTGGGACTGATTTTCGCCGTTGCCCAGTTACTAATGGGAGCGGCCACACTTCTGGCTCCAGTTCTGGCAGAACGATGGGGCAAAATCCGCACTGTAGTCTTCACCCAGCTCGCTTCTCTCCCTTTCCTACTAATGCTGGGATTCGTGCCCATACTCTCCGTGGCCATCGGAGCTTTCTGGCTGCGGGCAATACTGATGAACATGGCCGGCCCCCTTTACACTGCCTTTGCTATGGAGCGCGTACGGGATGAAGAGCGGGGAACCGTTGGGGCTATGATCGGAGTGGCTTATTCAATAGGTCAAAGCATTGGCCCCGGCATCAGCGGTTTCATCCAGCGTAGCTTCGGCTTCTCACCCCTCTTCCTGACCACAGGGGCCACCTATCTTTTCGCTGCGCTGCTGACCTTCGCTCTTTTCGGTCGGACGGAGCGCCTTTCACAGGAGCTAGGTTGAAGCTTCCCATCCCTTTGAGAGGGAAAATAAAAAGGGCCCCTGCTCCTATACGAGGGGCCCCGAAAAACTTCACTTTTCACCACAGCGTTCCAGGAGCTTCTCCCACTCCTGGTCTATCCTGGCCTGGATTTCATCAATGAGGTGGCGGAACTTGGGCTGAAAGAGATGACGGAACCGCCCCTGCAGTTTGAGCCACTCCTCTATAGGCTTCTTCTCCTTAGGCTTGTAATTGAGCTTCCATACCCCGTTCTCCACCTCAAATAGAGGCCAGTAACAGGTCTCTACCGCTAACCTGGAAATCTCAATAGCCGTGGCAGTATCATGACGCCAGCCGCGGTTGCAGTCGGCGAAGATGTTCAAGAAAGAAGGGCCATCGGCTGCTACGGCCTTGCGCACCTTTATCATCAGATCTCGCCAGTGGCTCGGAGAAGCTTGGGCTACATAGGGAATGTTGTGGGCAGCCATTATTTCCGTTATAGGCTTCCGCCACTGGATTTTGCCCGGAATAACCTCTCCCGCTGGAGAAGTCGTTGTGTGGGCCCCGGTAGGGGTAGCACTGGACCGTTGGATGCCCGTGTTCATGTAAGCCTCATTGTTCAAACAGATATACACGATACGGTGCCCGCGTTCAAAAGCTCCTGAAATCCACTGCAGACCAATATCGTAAGTAGCCCCATCTCCACCAAAGACCAGAAACTTGATATTGCGATCAGGCAGCTTCCCCTTACGGACCAGAGCCCTGTAGGCGGCCTCAGCCCCAGCGGCTGTGGTAGCAGCATTCTCAAAAGCGTTGTGGATCCACGGAACACGCCAGGCCGTGCTGGGATAGAGAGAAGTAGCAACCTCCAGACAACCGGTAGCGGTGGCAACTACCACTGGGTCGTCAATAGCGCTTAAAATCTGCCGCACAATTATCCCCTCGGCACAGCCAGAGCAAAGCCTGTGGCCGGGAGCAAATTTCTCAGGTTTACTCGCCAGTTCCTTCAGATTTATCCTCGTTTCCACTGCCATATTATCCCCTCCTTCGCTTATTCCCTTAGACCCACATAGCCTACCCTCTGAGGGACTTCCCCCGTTTCGGCAATGCGGAGCAACTCCCTGATTACACCTTCAATCTGATCCGGAAGGATGTCGCGGCCACCGAGCCCGAAGATGTAATCCACAATTTGTGGCCCTTTCCCGTTGCCGTAAGTGTAGAAAGAAGCACAAAGGTCCAGGAACAGGGGGCCGCATCCCTCAATAGAACCGAAAGCCACGGAGCGGTCCATGACTCCTATGACTTTTACATGCCGGAGGGCCTCCACCAGCTCTTTGCCTGGGAAAGGTCTGTAGAGCCTGGGCTTGAGAAGACCTACTTTCACCCCTTCCCGGCGGAGTTTCCGCACCACCGTTCGTGTTGTTCCCGCAGTGGAAGCCAGAACAACAATAGCTACCTCTGCATCGTCCAGCTCGTAAGCCGAGAAGAGGTCATAGTAGCGGCCAGATAGCTCCCCATACTCTCTGCCCACCTCTTTTACCACCTGAGGAACTTTCGACAAAGCCTCCGTTTGCTGGCGCTTGAACTCAAAATAGTAATCGTAGAAAGCCCAGGCTCCGAAAGTCTTGGGCTCATCAATATCTAAAAGGGAATAAAGAGGCTTATACTCTCCCACAAACTCCTTGACAGCCCTGTCTTCCAGCACCTCTACCCTTTCCAGCCCATGCCCAGTTATGAACCCATCCTGCATGGACATTACCGGAAGCAGGACATCGGGATGCTCGGCGATGCGGACGGCCTGAATGGTGTTATCGTAAGCTTCCTGGGGATTTTCGGAAAAGATGTGGATCCACCCGGAATCCCTTGCCCCCATGGAGTCGGAGTGATCGCAGTGGATGTTGAGGGGAGCCGAAAGAGCTCTGTTGACCACACTCATAACGATTGGCAGCCGCATTGAAGCAGCGATATAAAGGGTTTCCCACATCAGGGCAAGGCCATTAGCTGCTGTGGCCGTCATAACCCTGGCACCAGCGGCGGCAGCTCCGATGCAGGCGCTCATGGCAGCATGCTCCGATTCGGCAGGGATGAATTCGGTATTCACAAGGCCATCGGCTACAAACTGAGAAAAGGTCTGCACAATTTCCGTTTGAGGAGTTATGGGATAAGCAGCCACCACATCGGGTTCTATCTGGCGCATTGCTTCAGCCACCGCCTTGGCTCCATCGAGAGCCTTTAAAATCTGTTTGGCCGCCATCTCACACCTCCCCTACCATCTGAATAACCTTGCCCGGCTTTCCTGTTATGGCATGGGCTTCTACTTTGACCGGGCACTCGTGGGCGCAGATCCCGCATCCCTTGCAGTAATCGTAGTCAAAACCCTGCACTTTTCCATCCTTCACAATTACAGCTGAATCCGGGCAGTAAACCCAGCAGATCATACAATGGGTGCACTTCTCTTCATCCCGAACTGGACGCTGGCTGCGCCAGGTCCCGGTTTTGTTTTCGGCGCTGCTTCCTGGCTCTAATACAACTGCCCCTATGGGCAACTCTTTCCAGCCCTTGAGTTTAGCCATTTTAGCCCTCCCTCACGGATTCGTAAGCTTCTTTTATGGCCTGAATGTTAGCCTGGATTATTTCTTCCGTCACTTTTGTGCCTAATCTTTCCTCCGTAAGGCGGATTATGCTTTCCAGTGAAACAAGCCCTGTGGCTTTCACCAGTGCCCCCAACATCGGTGTGTTGGGGATATTGCGGCCAAAGTGCTTGATAGCAATCTGGGAAGCATCTACAGTAAAGATTTTAACAGGCTTGCCTTCGAGGCCTAACTTCTGTTTTACTTCCTGAGGGGAAAGACTTGTATTCAGGACAAGGGTCCCTCCATCCTTCAACCCCTCAGCCACGTTCACCACGCCAAGCAAAGTGGGGTCTATCACCACCACAATGTCAGGGGAAGTTATCTGAGAGTGAATTTCAATAGGGGAATCGCTTATGCGTGTGTAGGACTTTACAGGAGCTCCCATCCTTTCGGGGCCGTAATCAGGGAAGGCCTGGAAGTATTTTCCTTCCTCCATGGCCGCTTCGGCCAGGATTTCTCCAGCAGTGACCACTCCCTGACCTCCCCGCCCATGCCAGCGTATTTCCACCATCCCCTTCATCTTTCACCTCCAGGGCAAAAATAAAGGGGGGACCCCCCCTCCCCTTGGGCTATCATTCGTGCTAATTTTAGCAAAGTAAAAATTTTTTGTCAAAATAGCTCCCTTTCAATTTTCCTGCGTTTGAGAAGCCTTTCCACTTCTTCCTGACACCTGAGGCAGAGGGTGGCGTCGGGTCTGGCCTCAAGGCGCGCAGGATCTATCGGTACTCCACAGCGCTCACAGATCCCATAAGTTCCCCTCTCTATGGCCCTGAGAGCCCTTTCTATAGAGACAAGGCGAAATTCCAGACTTTCTATAAGCGCAATGGTTTTATCACGTTCGTAAAGGTCAGGAGAGAGGCCGTTTATATCAATCTCAATTTCGCTTCTCAGGCTCTCCTTCAGCTTCTCCAGTTCTCCCTCAATTTCCGCCTTTTCTTGAAGAAGGCGAGCTTTCTCCCTTTCCAGATTTACCGTTCCTGCCATTATCTCCTCCGTAGGATTTTTCGGCCCACAATGATACAACAAATCCCCCTCAGAGGTCAAGAGCACAGCACTCTGAGGTTCTTTCTATGGCAAGGCCGAGCTCCAGGGCCTTCTGCACGCCCTCGTAGGATGGATTGACAATGCGGTTAACCCCAGCCATGACCGCCAGAGGGTCAAGCTCCTTCCTGTAGCTCCCATGAGGACGCATGCAACCCAAAGCTAAGGGGGTCTCAGGAAAAAGAAGGCGCGCTTCAGCCAGAATGGAAGCCACCTCTTCGGGAGGTGGAGGAGACCTGAAAGCATAGGGAGTATTCGGTGTGGGTATAAAAACGATAAACACCAGACCCTCAACCCCTTCACCGGCTAAGAGCTTCAGAGCTTTACGCTCATGACCCGTTGCACCTCCGTCCAGCCCTATGGTTATGTGGGGAATCACCTTGAAATGTTTCCGGAGCATTCGGTATGTTTCCATATAATCCCGAACCGTTTTCTTCAAATGGTAAACCCGAGCAATGGTTTCATCATCCCCCACAAAGTCAAAGGAGACCACATTAACATATGGGGCAATAGCCAGAGCTTCCTCCTCGGTTATAAAGCCTACGTGCCAGTTCAGTCGGTGGCCGGGAGCAATAGCTTTTATCTCCTCCAGCTTCGCCAGAACGGGCACTTTGCCGGTGTGATCGCACCCCCCGGAGATGAGAAAGCTAGATGCAAAGCCAAGATAACGGTGGGCTTCTTCCACAGGCTTCATGGAAGCCAGGTAATAGCCCCCACAGTGATCACAATTGAGAGCGCAATATTTGCCTGTTACGCTTAAAGCTAAGGTTCGGGAGGGATAATCGAAGTAAATTTTCGGAGGGAAACAGGTCCTTCTTACCTCCCAGGCCCTCTGCAAGAGCCCTCTTAACAAATTTCATCCTCCACCGGTATCTCCAGATCCCCCACCTCTTTTGTGCTCACTTTAATGGTAATGGTGTGGCGGCCGGGCTCCAGTTTCACCCCTTTCACCGCCATCGTTATTTCCTGGTTAATTTGAAGGGGGAAGGGATTCTTAGCCCCTACCTCTGCTGCCAGCCTCTCCGCTGTGGGGGTTACAAGGTAAATGCTTTCCAGAGGACAGGGCTTACCATCCACATCTATGCCCTTGAAAGCGATAATAGTACCAGGGGCGAGGGTATTTTTGAGCTTGAAGGTAAAACCCTCTTCGGTGTTGCTGAGGCTTCCCTTGATGTATAAGCGTTTGAGCAAAGCAGGAGGTACGTAAGGCATTTCCCCTCCTATGTATATCTTTTGACCTCAAATCTGAACATCTGGACCGGCTCTTTTGGATCCGTGATCCCAGCTTTGTGCACCCGGGTCCAGTAAATTTGCTTCTCCACTGTGTCTATTCCGGGAAGATCGGGCAGGAGCAGTCCCCTTTTCCAGGGATGCTTGAGGGACTGAACTATAAGGCCATAACGTTTGGGATCTAGCTCTTCCGGGCTGGAAACGGGCTCAGGGGGTGAGAGAACATCTACTTTTATTTCCAGATCGGGCAACTCCTCAGGTCTCACTGGAGGGAAACGAGGGTCTCTGGTGGCGGCGCTTATGGCGTTCTGGATTATCTCCATAGCTACATTAGGCTGGGTTGGTTCAATAGTTCCTATGCACCCACGCAGTTCCCCGTGTTTGTGGATGGAGACGAAAACTCCTGCCTTTTCCCTCATCTCCGGAGTCAATTCCTTCGGAGGCTCTATAATTTTCCCCTCCTTTATATACGCCTCAATAGTCCTGCGGGCAAGCTCCACCAGCGGGTGAGCCATCCTCACTTCTCCTTAAAATACTCAATAAGCCTATCGTAAGTCTGATCCAGAAGTTCTGGAATGACCTTTGTTTCAGCTATGACTGCCATGAAATTGGTATCTCCTTCCCAGCGGGGGACAATGTGGATGTGGACATGGTCCACAATCCCTGCCCCGGCTGCTTTCCCGATATTTACCCCAATGTTGAAGCCTTCTGGCTTAAAGGCCCCCTGGAGGGCCTCTATCCCCTTCACAGTGAGGTTCATGAGGTCCAGAAGTTCCTCCTGGCTCAGTTGCTCAAGGCTGGGCACATGCTTAAGAGGGACCACCATAAGGTGGCCGCTGTTGTAAGGGTAAAGGTTGAGCATTATGCATCCTCTTGAACTCCGGTAGAGAATGTAGTTTTCCCGGTCGCGATGGTCGCTCATCTTTTCGCACAGAACGCAATTCTTGGGTTTGGGCGAGAGAATGTACTTTATCCTCCACGGGCTCCACAGCCTTTTCATGGGCCTTTTCTCCTACTTGTGGATGGAAAGGTAATAGGCCGACCAGGCTTCATCGATGAGTTCTTTGGTAAGGCGAACTGGCCTGTTAGTGTAACGGGCTATGGACATAAGCTGCTCCAGAAGGTCCCTCGGATGACAGGCTCTCAGAGGCACCTTTTGCTTTATATAGTGTTCCTTCAAGAGGTAAACCAGGGCACTATCATCGTAAGGGATGCCTTTCAACTCGCACTCTCTCCGGAAAATCTGGCGATATTCATCAAAGGTTGGGTTTCTGAGCTCCACTTTATACCTTATCCTCCTTAAAAAAGCTTCGTCCACAAGCTGAGAAGGGGGGAGGTTGGTGGAGAAAACCACAAAGACTTCAAAGGGTATTTCAATTTTAAGGCCTGTGTGAAGGCTGAGGTAATCAACCCTCCTTTCCAGAGGGACAATCCAGCGGTTGAGGATATCCTGAGGCCGGGCCTGTTGCCGGCCAAAGTCATCTATGAGGAGCATTCCACCGTTGGCTTTCATCTGAAGGGGTGCCTCATAGTATTTGGTTATTTCATTGTAAACAAGGTCAAGGTTTTCCAGGGTCAACTCTCCACCCACGGTTATAAAGGGCCGATGAATGAGGAGCCAGCGCCGATCATATTGAATCAATTCCTCAGCACCCTGGACCACAAGCTTGTGGTTGAGGTTATCAAAGACTTTTATAATGTGACCATTCACTTCTACCGCGTAAGGGATGAACAGGGAAGCCTCCGAGATCAGTTTGCCAATAGATTCGGATATGGCTGTCTTGCCATTACCAGGGGGGCCGTAGAGGAAGAGGGAATGGCCCATGGTTACAGCTGGGCCGAGTTGACGCAGGATATCTTCCCCCAGCACCAAGTGGGATAGGGCTTGCCGGAGCTTTTCAGGCGTTATTGGGTGAGCAGAAAGGGGCTGTGCTTTTATCGCCTTCCTGTATTCTTCCAGAGGCACCGGAGCCGGTCCCACATATTGGGAACGTTCCATGGCCTCTTTAGCCTTGTCGCTCCCCTTTTCGGTGATCACGTATTCAAAAGCCCGCTCGCTTACCGATTTGCTCCCTCTTACCTCGCACAAATGCTCTCGTCTGATAAATTCCAGCACCTTATCTACCACTCCGGTAAAAGGAAGGGCAAGGGCATCAGCTATCTGGGCACCCGTCATAAAGCCTTCCAGGTATAGAAATTTAAGGGTTAAATCCACAAGAAGCCCCAGATTAAGCCCGGTATCCCTTATTGAACGCGGAGGCGATGGGAAAAAGGAAAAGCTTCCACTTTCCTCCATAATCCTCCTTAAAAGGGCAAACTTGCATGGAAAGTATACCATACGGGGTTTTAAATGGCAAACAGTGGGCAAAAATCGTGAGGGTAATGATTTCAGGGATGAGCGATCAGCTGGTTCCCTTGCTTTTCAGATAGAACCTCGGATTTCCCGCTACCTAGGAGGTCAGGCTATAATTCACAAGGCTTAAAAACGCCCGGAGCCCGGGCAATTCAGGAGGCGAGCTATGGAAAAAAGTTACCGTAAAGCGTTTGTTTTCGTATTGCTCACCATCTCCATCAGCTGGGCGATAATTGAGCTATATTTCGCCCTCGGGGGGAAATGGATAGGTGGGGGATTTAAGGCTTTTTTGATGGGTATCGTTTACATGTGGGTGCCGGCCACTGTTGCAATTGCGGTGCAGAAATGGATTTACCGGGAATCCTTGAAGAAACCTCTCGGCATTTCTTTCTCTCTAAACCAGTGGTTCCTGGTGGCGTGGTTCCTTCCACCTGTTCTGGCTCTGGCTTCGGCGGGGATAAGCCTGGCTTTCCCCGGAGTGAGTTTTTCCGCCGATATGAGCGGGCTCGTTGAGAGGATGATGGCTTACGCAAGGGACCTTCCGCCGGAGCAGTTGGAAGCCCTGAAAGCTCAGCTTGCCGCCACTCCCCTCTGGGTTGCAATTTTGAGTGGAATTATCCAGGGGCTTCTGGCGGGCGCCACGATAAACGCCCTGGCGGCCTTCGGTGAGGAGCTGGGGTGGAGGGGACTCCTCTTCGGAGAACTCTTGCCGCTGGGGTTCTGGAAATCCCAGGCTCTGATCGGCCTGATCTGGGGGCTATGGCATGCCCCTATTATACTCAGGGGACATAACTATCCCCAGCACCCGGTTCCGGGCGTTCTCATGATGTGCCTGTTCTGCCTCTTTCTTTCCCCTATAATCGGTTACATCAGGCTTAAATCCAAATCCGTCCTGGCAGCCACTTTGATGCACGGCTCCTTGAACGGCACTGCTGGTATTAGCCTGCTCTTCATCAGAGGCGGAAACGACCTAACAGTGGGGATAACGGGTGCTGCAGGGCTAATTGCCATGGCCCTGGCGAATTTAGCCATTTACTTGTGGGGCAAGCCGGAACGGTCTCAGTAGCCTAAGGTCTTATCTACTACATTGAGGAGTTCCTTTCCTTCCAGGTAACGGCGGAGGTTTTCGGCGAAGAGGGCGGTAGCTCTATCGTTGTATCTGGGAGTTACCGCCGAAACGTGGGGGGTCAGGATGACGTTGGGAAGATCCCAGAGGGGGCTTTCGGGGGGTAATGGTTCCTTTTCGAAAACGTCCAGAGCAGCACCAGCTATTTTTCCCGTTCGCAGTGCCTCCACCAGAGCAGTCTCATCCACAATTGCCCCTCTGGCTATGTTGATTAAATAGGCGGAGGGCTTCATGGCCGCCAGTTCCTCGGGGCCGATCATGTGATATGTCTCTGGGGTAAGAGGGGCTGCTATTACTACAAAGTCGCAGAGGGAAATCATTTCCCGTAGACTGGAATTGGGATAGAGCCTGTCCACTAGGGTCCCTTCTGGATCTCCTACTCCGGGTAGCCTGTAGCCTTTATCGGTGTTAATTTCAACATGCCGCTTGGTGGCAAAGACTGTCATCCCGAAGGCCCTGGCAAGCCTTGCCACCTCTCTCCCTATGCTTCCGTAACCAACGATCCCGATGGTCTTATCCCGTAGTTCTTCGGAAATCAAGACCTGATTGGAATAAGAGGGCCATTCCCGACGCTTTTGGTATTCCAGAGCCAGTGGCAATCTCTTCACAAGAAAGAGCATTGTGGCAAAAACATATTCCGCAATGGGGACCGCATGGATCCCACTGGTGGTTGTTATGATGACCTGGCTTTTCATCACGGGTGAATCCAGAAGGTGGTCAACTCCAGCAGTGGATAACTGAATCCATTTGAGCCTTGGGGCTACTTCAGCGGGGTCAAAAGGGAACCAGATGGTGTAGAGGATTTCCACATCCTCTAAAAGGGGCTTCATTTCCGTGGGATTACGGCATGTAACCTGGTTTACCTCAAGGCGTGGAGAAACTTTGCGCAGAGTTTCCAGGTTTTCCTCGCTCAGATTCAAAACGCTCAAGACTTTTATTTGCTCCATGGATTGTCCTCGCTTGAAAGTTACCCTTCGGGGGAAAGGCCGGCCAGTTTTATGCCTTCCTCCAGGATTTCCCGCACTCTATCCCCATAGGTGGTTTCGCAGTAAAAGCGGATTACGGGTTCGGTCCCCGAGAAACGGATGAGGAGCCAGCCCCCGTCTTCCAGGTTGTATTTGTAACCATCAGTTGTGTCAATTCCCGTAACTTTAATGCCTGCAATGGCTGAAGGCCTGGCCGCTTCTATGCGGGCTTTGGTGGGTTCTCGCTTCTCCGGAGGGAAAGAGAGGTCAATGCGATCGTAATAGAACCTTGCACCTACCACTTCGTAGAGATGCTCCAGAAGCTGCGAAGGTTTTTTCCCGGTTCTGACCATGAAGTCCAGGAAGAAAAGGGGAGCAAGGATGCCATCTCTTTCCGGAACATTGCCTTTGAAGGCGTAACCACCACTTTCTTCTCCCCCTACCATGGCATCTAACTCCAGCATTTTGGGGGCCACGTATTTGAAGCCAACACCGGTGTGGTAGACGGGGACTCCATAAATCTTTCCCAGAAGGTCCAGCATGGAAGTGGTGGAAAGGGTCTTGATAATAGGCCCCCGCCATCCCCGCACTTCTAGAAGGTACAGAGCCAGAAGTCCGTAAACCTGGAGCTGGTTCAGGAAATTGCCGTTCTCATCCACGATGCCTATGCGGTCGGCATCGCCATCGTTTATGATGCCCGCATCGGCCTTTAATTCTCTGACTTTGTCTTGGCAGGCCTGTATATTGGGCGGGATTGGTTCAGGGCGCTTCATCCCAGGGAAAAGGGGGTTGCGTTCGGTTCTTATGCTGATGACCCTGGTGGTCCCTCCGGTGAGGATTCTCTCCAGCCATCCGGCCCCATTGCCATACATGGCGTCGTGCACCACAAGAAGGCCAGCGTTTTTTATTGGTTCAAAATCCACAAGCCTGCTTATGTGCTCAAGGTAAGCCTGGCTGGGGTCGAAAACCTCCACAAGTCCTTTGGCCAGAGCTTCTTCCAGCGGGATCCTTTTGACTTCAGAAACAGGGGGGATGCGAGCCTCAATCTCCCTGAGGCCCTCGGGGTCAACGGCTGCACCTCTATGGTCGCGCACTTTAAAACCATTATCCAGAGGGGGGTTATGGCTGGCGGTGATGTTTATCCCGCCCCCAGCACCAACGGCCACCACACTGAAGCTTATAACCGGGGTTGGGGTGGCTTCTCTGGTAAGATAGCTTTTAATTCCGTGGGCAGCCATAACTTCTGCGGCTGCCGAGGCAAAATGTTCAGAGGCAAAGCGCCTATCGTATCCTATAACTACCCCTTTTTCGGCCAGACCTTTATCCAGGAGGTAGCGGGCGAAACCCTGAGCGCACCGCCTCACATTGTCAAAGGTGAAATCCTCAGCAATAGTCCCTCGCCACCCATCGGTGCCGAAGCGTATCTCCATAGGTTGACCTCCTAAAAGACTTTGCCTTCGGCCATTTGTTTCTTGACCAGTTCCAGGTCTGCATCCACCATCATTTTGATGAGCTCTTCAAAGGTTACAGTGGGCTTCCATCCAAGCTTGGTCCGGGCCTTTGTGGCATCTGCTACCAGGAGGTCCACATCTGCCGGCCGGAAAAGGGCAGGGTCCTGAACCACATACTTTTTCCAATCGAGGCCGAGATACCCGAAGGCCAGTTCGCAAAGCTCCCTTACCGAGTGAGTTTCCCCTGTCCCCACCACGTAGTCGTCGGGCTCAGGCTGCTGGAGCATGAGCCACATCGCTTTGACATAATCTCCAGCAAAGCCCCAGTCCCTTCGGGCATCCAGGTTGCCAAGGCGCAGTTCTTCGGCCAGGCCAAGCTTTATCTTGGCTGCATTGTAGGTTACCTTGCGGGTGACAAACTCCAGGCCGCGGCGGGGGCTTTCGTGGTTGAAAAGAATGCCAGAGCAGGCGAAAATCCCGTAGCTTTCGCGGTAATTTACCGTAATCCAATGAGCATAGAGCTTGGCCACGCCGTAAGGACTGCGAGGGTAAAAAGGTGTGTTCTCGTTCTGAGGAACCTCGCGCGCTTTGCCGAACATTTCAGAGGAGCTGGCCTGATAAAATTTAATCTTGGGATTAACGATCCGTATCGCCTCCAGGAGGCGGGTAACCCCCAGGGCGGTGACCTCCCCGGTAAAAACAGGTTGCTCAAAGGAGGTGGGGACGAAAGATTGGGCTGCCAGGTTGTAAACCTCATCGGGCTGGTATTTCTCCAGGATATAAATGAGGGAACTCTGGTCCAGGAGGTCACCGGAAACAAGGGTGATCTGGTCCTGAATGTGACTTATGCGGGAAAAGTTTACGGTGCTGGTGCGTCTGACCATCCCGATAACTTCGTAGCCTTTTTCCAGGAGGAATTCAGCCAGATATGAGCCGTCCTGTCCGGTTATTCCGGTGATCAAAGCTTTCTTCTTCCCCAATTTTTACCTCCCTTCAAAGTTATCACAAAGGGCGCAGCGTCCTGCGTCCCCCTTGCTTAGAGGATCTTCAACGGTTTATCCTCCTCAACGGCTTCCACCCATGGCTCGTCCCAGAGCTTTAAAGCATCGGAAGCCTTACCTTTTACAGCGAAAGCTTTGAGGAGGGAAAATTCCCGCTTTATTTCAAACCCCATTTCCTTGAGGCGGGCGGAGCATATGGAAGGTTCGCCCTTGAAATGCACTATAAGGCTGATTTCTTCTGCCCCAAGGCATTCCAATTTTTCCTTCAGCTGGTTTTCCATAGCCTGTCCCCTTCCCTTTAGTGAACCCAATTATATCACTCTAACTAAGGCTCTGCAAGCCTGCGCGCTCTTTACTTGACTTTACCCGCATCTTTGAAGAGGTCATAGGGAAGCTGGACAAAGGGCCGGCTTCCTGGCTCTTTTCCTAATCCAACCTACCAGGTCAGGAAATTTCCTAAGCCATCTTGCAAAGACACTGTGAGAGGGCCGGCAGAGGTGTTGAGTCACCTTGAGTTACTATCCGGTATGAATACACTTTCGTGAGAGAACCAGTCTTGACCGCAAAAGGGGCATCTTGTGCCCCAGTTAGCAGAAAGTGGAGATCCTCCGTACTCTATGTGGCTCTCCCTGTAACCGCACTCTTTGCAGTAAAGTGTATATTCGTCGTAATACTCAACACCACCTACGTCCCGGTACGAGCATATAGCATTGCGATTCCCACATTTTGGACATTGCACCCTTGGCATATCCTTAGCCTCCTAATCTAGGTCTGCCCCACAGTCGGGTTCAGCCGCATTTAGCTTCTGGAGGGTATGTCTACCGGCTGGACGGGCTTCGAGCTCTCCCGGCTGTAGCTATCGGGTGGTGTGTCGAGGGCCGGGAGCAGCAGCCCAGGCGGTGCTCCGTCCCATTACTACATAGAAGTGGGCAGTAGTGCTACGAGAAAGGCTAAAGTTAACAGAATCCTGGCCCGTTTGGGCCTCAGAAGTTCCCGCTTGCATCTTTTTGCAACTTCAAGAGATAGGTTTTCCTTTCTCGTCCCACCTCCGAATGCGGTAGTATTCCTCCAGCATGGATTCAAGCTCAGGCAATACTCCGGCTGCACCACCGGAGGGCCTTGGTTCCTTCAGCAGGCGATCGGGAAGGGTATCATCGGCCCGAGTTATCCCCATTTCCACATTCAAAGCCCTTTTAAGGTTGAAAAGGCGTTCTCCTGTGGCCATCAGTTCTTCTCCCGTAATTTCCCACCCCAGGGCAAGGTTGAGCCACCGGGCCAGAAGGCTGGGTGGGAGGTTTGCCCTTCCTGCAAACTTGCACAAACCCAAAGCATTGTAAAGGGTCATGTAGTTCTGAAAATCCACCACCATCCTGGCCTTGCCCCGGGAGGAATGGGGGTGATAATCTTCAGGGATGTAAAGTTCGTCAATTCTTACCCCATAGCCCACCCAATAAGTGAGGGATTCCAGGTGGCAGGCTCCACGATTAGCGGTGGCATAGTTAAGGGCCATGCCGGTGAAAGCCCTGGGGTCATGGTAGGGCACCTCCATGCCTTTGACGTGGACGGCGAACTCTTGGGCTTGGGGGCCTAAGGCCTCAGCAGCACGCCTGACGCCCATAGCCAGTAGTTCGCCCAATCCCCTGCGGTAGGCTATATCCTCCACAAGGCTCAGAACCCCTTCCGGATCGCCCCAGCGGAGGGAGTATCCTCCTGTGTCCTTTTCGCTCAGAAGCCCCCTTTCAAAGGCTTCAATGGCGAAAGCTATAGCTGAGGAAACGGAAATAGTATCAAGGCCCAGGCGGTTACAGAGGTCATTGGCTTCGGCTATGGCCTCAAGGTTGTCTATGAGGCACATTCCTCCGAATCCGGCCACGGTTTCGTATTCCGGCCCTGATACTATCACTTCTTGATGGCCTCTTTTCAGCTTTACATCCTTGCCACAGGCGATGGGACAGGCGAAACACCGGTAATCCCTGACGAAGATAGTCTCTCGGATGCGCTGGCCGGAAATTTTCTCGGCTCCTTCTGGCCAGCTTCCTTCCCGCCAGTTCTTGAGGGGAAAATCACCATAGGCTTCCGCCCTCAGCACTCCTCCTGCCGTCCCCCAGAGGCTGAGAGCGACGGTGTTCTCTTTTATCCTTGCATTGGCTTGCCGGACTTCTTCCTTGAGGCCTGGCTCATCGTAATAGCGGAGACGGGTAGTCCCGAAGGCAGCTACGGCCTTGAGGTTCTTGGAGCCCATAACAGCTCCCATGCCTCCTCTTCCAGCGGCCCTCCCGTCAAGACCTCCTATCATTACAGAAGCAGTGAAGACCTGGTTTTCGCCTGCAGGGCCAATGGCAGCTATTTGAGCTTTGGGGTGAGTTTCGGCCCTTATGGCTTCCGCCGTTCGGTAAACATCAAGCCCCCATAGATGGGAGGCGTCTCGCAGTTCGGCTTTACCTTCGGTGACCCAGAGGTAAAGGGGGGTTTCAGCTTTTCCGGTAAAGATCAACCCATCGTATCCGGCAAACCTCAGCATCGCTCCAAAGTATCCCCCCACAGTAGCCTCGCACCAGATTTCCGTCAAGGGCGAACGGGCGCAGAAGCTTGTTTTGCATGCGGTCGGGATAAAAGAGCCAGTAAGCAGCCCGGCCAGGATGTAGAGGGGGCTCTGGGGAGAAAGGGGAGGTTTTCGGTAGGCCTCATCTCGGCGGAAAAGCTCAGCCCCAAGCCCGCTCCCCATGAAGAATTTCCTCACATCTTCCTCTTCCACAGGAATTTCCTGAATGGAGCCGGTCTCAAGGTCAACGTAGAGCAATCGGCCATGGTAAATGTATGGCATACAGCACCTCCTCAAAGAAGCATTGCTCTGGCAAAAAGTTCGGCAAAATCAGGCACGGCGGCAAGTTCTATATATTCAACCCGCCGGGCCAGCTTTTCCGCATCCGTTCGCATGCTGGTGGAGATAAGCATAGCCCTGGCTCCCGCTCCAGCGGCGTTCCCTATCTGACGAAAGCGTTCCGCCGGTATCCTGGGGAGCATACCGATTTCCACGGCGCTCTCGGTTCTGAGGTAAGTCCCAAAGGCTCCAGCTAGAATCACTTCTTTAAGGTCCTCCGGAGAAAGGTTCGCTCCCCTCAGGAGCACTTCAATGCCTGCGCGGATAGCCCCCTTGGCCAGTTGAATTTCCCTCACATCTTTCTGAGTGAAAAGGATCGTAGGATGTTCCGGGCTTCCTTCGCTGATTACGAAAGAAAGTTGACCGTTCGTTCTCCGGACCCTGGGATGTGGCCCCATCCGTCCGGTGGGGTCAATCACCCCGGCCTTTCGGAGTTGGGCTACCACGTCCAGTATGCCCGAACCACAGAGGCCGAGGGGCGGCAAGCCTTCTATGGTCTGGAACTTTACTTCGTCATCTTCAAGGGTTAGGCTTTCAATGGCTCCTGGGGAAGCTCGCATTCCGCAGGTGATGTGTGCCCCTTCGAAGGCGGGGCCGGAGGCACAGGAAAGGCTCATGAGCCTGCCTCTAAAAGCCAGGCATATTTCGGTGTTGGTGCCTATATCCAGAAGAAGAGCAGGCCCTTCCGACCGGCCGAAGCCGGCTGCCAGAAGAGCAGCCACATGGTCGCTCCCAACGAATCCAGCAATAAGGGGGGGAAGGTAGACCACCGCTCCTGGAGCCAGCTCGAGCCCAATCTCCCGCGCTTTTACCTCCAGAGCCCCCTGCACGGCGGGAACGTATGGAGCATATCCGAGCTGGTGTACCGGTAATCCCAGGAGTAGGTGGTGCATAGCCGTGTTTCCCACTATTACGGCCTCAACCACCCAGGAAGGATGAGCTTTAAGGTCGGCGCACATTTCTGCAACAGCTTTGTTGAGAGCCTCCACCACAGCTTTCTGGAGCTCAGACGCCCCTCCTGGCTTCTGGGAGGCGTAAGTTATCCGGGAGATAATGTCCTCGCCGTAAGAAATCTGGGGGTTCACAAGGCCACGGAAAGCCAGCGTTTTGCCACTTTCAAGGTTTACCAGATAGGTAGCGATTTTGGTAGTCCCCAGGTCTACAGCCAGCCCAAGGGGAAAAGCCTCCGAGGGAAGGAAGGCCACGACTTCGCTCTGGCGGACTGCGGCTTTTCCTCGCCAGTTCTCAGCCCGGAGCTTTTCCGGTAACTCCCGAAGGAGGGAGAAATCCAGGGAAGCTTCTATCCCGTAAAGGCTTTTGAGGGCATGGATTAACCGTTCAGCATCAGGGCGAAGGTCCTGCAGAGATGGCGGAGTTAAGGAAAGGGGATAGGTGCGCAAGCCTGGCTCGGGTTCTACTGGAATTTCCTGTCCCTCGATCTGAAGTCGCTGGGGAACCGAAAGAGACTCCGGAGGGATGAAGATGCGACTGTGGGATAGGGGTTTGGCCTGGCAGGCCAACCGGTATCCCTGGGCGATCTGCTCTGGAGAGAGAAATCGGTAATCGGCGGGGGTGAGGGGGGAAAATTTCCCTTCGGTAATTTGGATGACGCAGCGGCCGCATTTACCCTGTCCACCGCATGGGGCCAGGAGAGCAATCCCCAGGGCACGGGCGATCTCTAAAAGTGTAACCGGTTCGGTCAACTCTCCCGCGCGCCCGAGGGGTTCAAATTCCACCTTTACGGTCAACCTTCCCTCCGACGCAGGTATTTAATTAACAACTCCAGAGCTGCTTCAGTGGAAAGCCTTTTGTTCTGAATCCGATGGCCTTCCCACTTAAGCTGAAGGCATTCCTCGTAATCTGGGGCCGAAAGGGCTACATATACAAGCCCCACGGGCTTTGTGGGAGTTCCCCCCCCCGGGCCTGCTATACCGGTTATCCCGATACCGATATCGGTTTTAAGGAGTTCCCGCACCCCCCTGGCCATCTGGATAGCTGTCTCCTCGCTTACAGCCCCCTTCGTGTTGAGGGTTTCCTCGCTCACCTGAAGGAGAGCGCTCTTTACCTGGTTTGAATAAGCTACAACTCCGCCTATAAAATACCTGGAACTTCCCGGAACGTTGGTTATGCGGTGAGCCAGGAGACCGCCCGTACAGGACTCAGCCACGGCCAGGGTTAAACCAAGCTTTCTCAAAAGTTCGCCTGCTTCTTTTTCCAGCATTTTGCCCCCTTACTGGGCTATGTAAGTTTTATAAATCACCGTCCTTTCATTGCGGAAAACCACCTCAAGCCAGCCTTCCTGAGCCAGCGCATCAAATTTTGCCAGGGACTCGGAGGAGTAAAGGATCCTCTCCAACTGTCCAATGTAAATATAACCAATCCGGAGCTTCCTCACAAGTTTGAGGGTTAAACCTAAGTCGGTGGAGGCAAATAACTGCCAGGCTTCTTCTGCCCTTTTCCCCACCTGGTCGCCGTAGCGCTGCTCGCTCTGGTGCATCCCCAGCAGGGTAGGCAAGCCAGTGAAGCTTGCGACTCTCACCCCGAACTCCCGGTAGTATCCCACGGGGGCTTCGGCCAGGACTGGTGTGCCCCTAACGTGCTCCAAAAGCCAGCGGATGGCTTCGTAATCGTAGCGCAAATCAATAGGGTGTTTATCATCTGGCCAGAAGAAAGAACCATAGCGCATGAATTCCATACCGTCCAGGGTTCCAAGGGGAGGCGAGGCATTGGGGAACCGATCGCGAACCCTTGCTGCCGTTCCGGGCAAGAGGAAAACAAAGGATAAAACCAGCAGTAGAAGGGTTAATGCTTTAGCGGCTTCCCATCCCTTCTGCCTCCAGCTCAGGAAAGCCTGGAAGGGAAAGGCTAATCCCAATCCCAGAAGAACCCAGGCTTGGACGTAAAACTTAAAGACGGTGTTCATCCGGTAATACTCGCTCCCCTGGAGGAAATCTTTGAAGTAGAAAAACTCGCACCCTATCACCACTGCGAACCCCACCACCACCAGAAGGTAGGAGAAGCTTTCCTGGCGCGTTTTTTCCCGATTGAGTAGTGCCATGAGGAAGGGGATAAGAGCCAGGAGGATGGTCAGTGGGGCCCACAGGCGTTTAAAAGCCAGAACAAGGGCTGCTGCTCCCAGCATGACTACCAGTACCTTTCGTCTTGGGAACTTCCACGGGTAAAGCGAGCTGAAGCCGGCAAGGGTTGAAGCTACCAAGAAGAAACCCCAGAAAGTGACAAAAGGCACCCATCCGGTCGGATGGCGGACGATCCCTATGCCGGCGCTTACGGGTTTGTAGGAAAGGAAGAAGGGGGAAAAAAGGACAAGGGCCAGCACGGGCGAAATAAGGGGAAGAAATCCCGTCCCTCGCCATCTCATTTCCCGATAAAGGGTAAGCAGCAGGGCAGAGAAAGCAATAGCTACCAAAGTTGGGAAGTTCCAGGTATTGACCGCAGCCACCGTGCCTAAGGTGAGGATCTGTGCCAGAATAAGCTCTTTCCTGCGCCAGCCTTCAATCCCGGCTAGAAATGTTTCCATGACCAGAGCCAGGAAAAGGATATCCAGGGGCATAGCGACCACGTGGGGGTGGAGGTCGGCAAAGAGAAAGCTCCAGAAGGGAAATTCATTTATAGTGTAGGGGATAACCCGGCTCGGGGCCCAGTAATCAAAGGCTACGAAGGCTTGCTGAAGGTCTCCCTCGATCAGCTTCCTCAGAAGTTGGCCGAAGGGGGCCAGGTTTCCCATCAGAGTCACAAGGGAAGCGCTCAGGAGCCCGGAACTTACCCTCCCACCGAGCGTGCACCCGAGAGAGAAAGCTCCGGTAAAGGTAAGAGCAAAAAGGGTGGGAATCGCCAGATTGAAAGCCACTGTCGGGGCTATTCCTGTGAGTTTGACCAGCACTGAGACGATGTAAAGGCCGTAGTAATAATAGTTGATATAGCCCCCGGCGTAGTAAGGGTCGTAAGGTGGGAAGTAGGCGCTTTTGAGGATAGCGTTGAGGAAGGCCAGTTCCATGGGCTTCTCCCCGCCGTTCCACGGATGCCAAAGGTCGGGGTTCAGGAAGCGGAGGAAAACGAAAGAAAGATAGCTGGCAAGGAAGAGAAGCTCGTTCATGATAATGGCCCTGCGGTTTTCCCGATAAAATTCGGAAAATTCGGAGCGGTTTTTCCAGAAAACCCAGAAGTTTCCAGCAGCCATCAGGAGCAGGAGGGCTGCAATAGTGGTGGTGGTATTCTGGGTGAAGCGAAGGCTCGCTCCAAGCCAGTTAACGTAGGCCAGAAGCAGTAAGCCCAGGCCCTTGGCAAAGGCGAAGCCCCTAAGGTATATCCTGCGGAAAAGAAAGAAACTCAAAGGCCAGGCCGCCAATCCAACGACTTCTATAGCAAGCCACCAGGTTATCGCTCCCATAAAAGGATTGGAAGAGGCAAGACGGTTCCAGCGGTAATCATCCACCAGGGGGAGTTTATCCACCGGAGTGCTTAAAAGCAGGGAAGGCTTTCTCTTTTCCCCAGGAGGGCCTCCCAGGTGGCCCGGTATGGCTTCCTCCCAGAATCCCCCTAAAAGTTTATCCCATTCTTCATCCGTCAAATCCCGCACTTTCCTGAAGATTATGGGTTTGGGGTGGTCGTAAACGGTAAAGCTTTCATCGGCTTCATCGTCGGGAATGACCCAGGGGCCGAGGCGAGGATAGGAGGTGAATTCGGCCACTTTTTCAAAGCCAAGTTTCCCTGAAAAGAGTAGCTCATAGTAGCGAATGGTCATGGGATATCGGAAGGGGAGACGGGGAATTGAACGGTAGAGCCGGTTGCTGGCGATGATTATGTAATCGGCCTGGCGCAGGGTTTCTTTTATGAGGGCAAATTTTTCGGCTGTATCCTCTTCATAAAGAGGCAGGACAAGATGCCTGTAGCCAGGATAGGGTTCACCTCTGAGGGGTTTGGGCAGTTCATCGTCCCAATGCTCTACGGCGATCGTGGAGCCGGGAGGGATGTTTCGGTAAATCCAGCGGGAGGCTTTGATCCAGGGGTGTGTTTGGCCGTAAACTCCGTTCACAAAGGCCAGGGCCCAGAGAGCTGTTGGCACAAGGACGATAATGGCAAGAGGCAGCCTGCGGATTTTCCCCGAAAGGTGTTCCAAAAAGGAGGCCCCGAAGAGGCAGAGGAACGGAATAATCGGGAGCATGTAGCGCATAAATTTGACCATGAAGGAACCGTTGATGAGGAAGTAAAGCAGGACCCAGGCTAGTGCTACGGATTCGCCAGGGAAAGTTTTCTTCCGCATTAGCCGGGCTATCGCCCAGGCAAAACCGGCAAAGCTCGCCAGCCCCAAAGCCCACCCCATCCCCCAGCGCAATTGTTGCTCAATGTGATAAACGAAGGGTATGGTCCCCCGATATTGCCTGGTGTAGGGGAAATCAAGTTTACCCTGGACCATTCCCCCCTGTTCCCCAATCTGGAATAGGTAGGCTTTGAAGTCCAACAGGGCAAAAGGCGAAGTGAGAGCGAAGGTCAAGAAAGCTGCCAGGGCCGATAGAATTAAAAGGCCAAGCTTTAAGCTCTTTCTGGAGGTCATTAAGCAGGCTAAAGCAACAGCTACCAGAACGGGGGTGGCGCTAAATTTGGAGGAAATCGCCAGCCCGGCAGCACTTCCCGCCAGCAGTGTTTCTTTCCAGCTACCTTCCTGGGCCAGTTTTATGGAAAAGTAAACGGAAAGGACCACAAAGAAAGTCACTATCGGATCAAAGGCATAGTAATGAGCAAGCTGGATATGGGAAACCGTCAGGGCCACGAAGGAGGCAGCCCAGAGCCCAACTTTTTCCCCGTAAAGCCTTTTCCCTGTCAGATAAACGAGGTAAACAGTTCCGGTATCAAAGAGAGCCGAAAGGACTCTACCCAGGAGGTTTATGTAGTCGTAAGAGGAGAGCAGGGCCAGAGGAGAATTTGGGAAGAAGGTTTTCCCCAGGGCTGAGAGGCCCCAAGCCAGGGTTGTGAGGATGTAAAGGGGCAGGTGGCCATAGGCGAAGTTCCTTGGAGCTTTCGCTTCAGGGTCGTAGAGGGGGTTGAGAGGCGAAAGGCGTGGGTTAAAGGCTTCGGATAGACCTTGGGGCGGGCTGATTTCCACCGCCACCATGGTTATCCAGCGCTCATCAGGGTGGGCATGCTGAAATTCATCCCAGTTGATGTTATAGAGGCGAAGGGCGAGGCTTACCGCAAGGATTAAAATTAACCAGAAAGTTGACAGAATCTTTAAGGCTTTCAAAGCCTTCTCACCCCCAGAAACCATTCATGGGCCAGAGGTTTTTCTCCTTTTACGTCGCCAGGGACGGGAACCAGGCGGAGTTGGTATAACCATTTCGGGGCGAATTTCAGGGCGATACCCTGGCACAGGCGAGCGGAGGTACTCTTCGGCGATGCGCTTGCCTGTGGCTATCATTTCGGCTGTTTTGGAAAAGTCATAGGGGTCAAGGCCCGAAAAAGCCGTTATTTTGATGTGGTGGAGGGTTATTTCGGGGTTAGCGGCGGCATCTTCCAAGTCTTCTAGAAGGTGTTCGTAAAGCATCATGGTGATGCAACGCCGGCCTATGTTCACCAGGCCATGAACCTTCGGTTCTATCTGCCCACCGTAACTGACGTCAATAGCGTAAATTTCCCTTGCCCCTTTCTCTATGGCTACTTCTATCGGAACATTGGCCACTACTCCGCCGTCCACAAACTGCCATCCGTTGTATTCCACCGGGGGGAATGTTATGGGCTGGGCGGCGCTGGCCATCACTGCATCTGCTATCAGAGCCTCAGGGTCTTCACCGAAAAGGTAAAGGGTAGCGGTGTTGAGGTTAGCGGCGGTGATGTAAAGTTTAACGTTCAAATCGCCGAAACGCTTTTTATCAGGTGGGATATATTTTTCCACCAGGCGGCGGAGGCGGTCGTTCGGGAAGAGGCTATCTTTGCCTGTAATGAGGCGCCAGAACATGGTGAACTTGTTGCCCGGGAAAATATCTTCTTTACGGATGCTTTTCCAAAGGTCTCCGAGTCTGTAAGCTCCTTCAGTAGAGGGGTTGGTGGCGATAAAAGCGGCGTTCATGGCCCCGGCTGAGGTCCCCACCAGCATGTCAGGCTTTATCCCATGCTCAAAGAGGGCCTGGAGGGCTCCAACTTCCAGAGCTCCCCTGTTTCCTCCTCCGCTCAGGACAAAAGCTATCGGCCTTTCAGTCAATTTTACCTTCCCTTCAAGGAAAGTATCAGGTTTTGGGGGCACCCCCAAACCCCCGGGATGGGGGCTTCGCCCCCTGGATCCCC
>JANXAG010000027.1 GCA_025062375.1 Anaerolineae bacterium
GCGCCGGTCAGATCGTAACCGGCGTTCGGGTAGTCCCCCCAGTTCGGCCGGGGCGCCGTATCGCCTGCGAGCAACACCCCATTCTGAAAGTATATCCCGCCCCACCCATAGAGGATCGGCGAGAAGGTGTTCCGGATGGACGTGGCCCCCGAGCGAACTGTCGCCGTGAAAGAAGGGTTGAGGGTCACTCCCGTTCCCAGTTGGGCCGGGAGGACGAAGTGGTTACCCCCGGCGCCCACGTCCGTATAGACGTCAAAGGAGCGATGGTATTTGTCCATCACCTCGGCCAGGTGCTGGTGGGCTCGGCTCCAGGGTGTCGCGGCGGCTGGCGGCGGGGGGGTCGGTGTGGCGGGGCCAGTGGCCGGAGCCTCCGGAGATGGGGCGCCGGCGAGCACAGCGGGCGTGGGAGTTGAGGCTTCCGGCCGCGCCGATACACAGGCCACAATCGCGCACAGGAAAACCAAAAATATCCATCTTCTCATATCTCTTCTCCTACACAAACTAACTACTTCAAAATTAGAGGGATAACCGAGCAATGGATGTGGGTTCCGGATAAGGCGATGATCCGGTAACGCCACGAGGGTAAAACTGCCTCTGCAGCCGCCCAAAGCCCCACGTTATCGTCGTTCGGATCGTGGCTGGCGGTGACCCACCCGGCCACCTGCATTGGGCGGTCCATCACGATCCAGATGGTCGGCGCGTTGGGCTTCCATTCCGAAGTGCCGCCCAACAGGCCGAAGAAAGAAGTGCTAACAGGCGGGGTCGGGGGGATGAGCCACCCGCTTTCGGGGATGGGCCAGGTCTGACAGCCGGCGAAGGCGGCCTGCGTATCCCAGATGGTGGGGGAAATGTGCATGGAAGAAAGCATAACTGGCTTAAAGGCTTCGCCTGGACGGGAATCCAGTGGGACACTGCCTTCAACAGTTACAGCGACCTGGGCGCTCATACTTTCGGCTGCTGGGGGAAAGAGGTCCACCTGAGCCCGCACTGATAAGGACGCAATGGTTCCTGTGATGGCGAGTTGCAGGTTGGAACCCATCACTTTCCAAGAGGCCGTGATGGGCGCTCCCTGATGGTAGACGCCGTTGCTCCAGAAGGCAGGCAGCAGGATGATAGAAGTTCCCCACTCGGAGTTAGGGCCGTAGTTCAAGCGGAAGTAACTGCTCTCCAGGTGGAGGGCGCCGTATTGGGGAAAGTGAGTCCCGCTGCCGTAGGCGATCTCCAATACCGTATCCCTCTGGTTCACTACCCAGGTTGGGGCCTGAGCCGGTCCTGCCAGAAAGGTCTTCCCCTGGAGCGATGGTGGGCTACAAGCGATAAGCATCGTGCCCAGAAGCAGCCCTATCGTTATTTCCCGAACCATACTCGTTCCCTCTCCCTGCGGAAAGCCTGAGGGCTTTAGGCGAGCACCTGGAGAAGCTCAGAAGCCCTCTCACCGTCACTTCTCCTTGGTCAAGCGGCTCAGATCGCTCGAGCGACGGGCCGCGAAATTGTCCAGTCCCATCGCTAATCTCCTTTCCAGCCCCTTTCCCGGGCCATCTTTTCCAGTTCCCGGCGGACGCCCTCGGGGCGCAGCCAGCCAAAGCCCCGCAAACTCAGTTCATGAAGTAACTTTTGAAAATCCTCTTCGGTCCACTGCGGTGGGCCTGCCCGTGAAAGACCATCGGGCCCATAAGGGGTGTGCAGCTTGAGGAAGATTTCCAGATACGGCCGTACCCCCTCGTCCCAATCAGCCAGCTCCGGGAATCCCCACTCCCAGTCCAGCGCCCAGAGGCGAAGGGTTTGATCCTCGCTTCCCGAGAGGGCATACTGGCCATCGGGGGAGAAGGCGATGGAAGTCACTCAGTGTGTATGCCCTTCCATTCCTCGCACTTCTCGGATCACCGGCCAGTCGGGTGCCCGGTGCGCCTGTTCCAGCGGCTCCTCCTGCACCCCCAGCCCCTCCAGTTTCCGCAAAACCTCTTCCACATACCCTTGTTCCAGATACACCCACCCCACCAACCGCCAGTACTCCGCGTTTCCTCCGTGTGCGCTCTCCAGGTGCTGTATCTGCCTCAGGAGCTCGCTTCCCAGCAGTTCCGTCCTCTGCCACCGGTAATACCCATAGTTGAAGTTCGCCTCCAGGTGCGCCAGGTCCGCCTCCAGCGCCTCCTGCCAGCACTGCACCGCCTCTTCCTCCTTCCCCAGGTCCAGGTAATTGACTACCCGGTTGTTCAAGCTGTCCGCTTGCAGCGCCGGCGCCTCGGGCTTCGTCCGGGGGTAGGGCTCTCCCATCTCCGCCTCATACACCGCCCGCAGCCGCTCGGCCACCTCCTCCATTCCCTGAGGCCGCGCCCCAGGGTCCTCCTGAAAACAGGCCCGCAAAATTTCTACTACCCCCTGGGGCATCGGCGGCAGTCCTTCCGGGGGCTCCCGAAGATATGCCTCCAGCACGCTTGCTGCCACCGTGCCCTCCATCCAGGTCACCTCCCCGGCGAACATCTCCAGGACACTCAGCCCCCAGCCCCGGAGGTCGGTGAGGGGGCCGGTGGGCTTTCCCAGCACCTGTTCTGGGGCGGCATAGGCGGGGGTGAAGCCTTTGGCCTTCACCAGGCCTAAGTCGGTCACTTTGAGCAAGCCGTCAGGGGTGAGGAGGGCGTTGGAGGGCTTGACGTCCTGGTGGATGACGCCTTTCTGGTGGGCGTAGTCCAGGCCCCAGGCGAACTGGATGGCCAAGTCCAGGATGCGCCGGAGGGCCTCTTTGGGGCCGCCTTCGTAGAGCCGGCGGGTGCGGATCCAGTCCTTGAGGCTTCCGCCTTCCACGAACTCGGTGAAGAGGCGGGGGATGCCTCCGAGGGTGCGGACGTAGAAGCAGGTGACGATGTGGGGGTGGAGGCCGAGGCTCACCCAGGTTTCGGCCCCGGCGAGGAAGGCTTGTTTTTGTTCTTCGGTCTGGAAGAGGGCGGGGCGGGGCTTTTGACGGCCAGGTCCAGGTTCCAGAGGCGGTGGTGGACGCGGTAGACCAGGCCCATGGCGCCGGTGGTGAAGATTTCTTTGACTTCGTAGAGGCCCAGGATGAGGTCGCCGACCTGCCATTCCTCGGGGATGTCGGCTGCGGCGAGGAAGGAGCGGGTGGGGAGGGGGTAGGGGGCGCAGGAGGGGCAGAGGACCACATCGGGCCCGGCTGGGCTGAACTTCCGGCCGCAAACTATGCAATAAATGCACTCTACTTCAGTCATTCCAAGCTGGCGGCGCTTTTTTCATCCGGCGTTAAGAAAAAAACTACGGGGCTTCCTTAAGGCCGGCGCTATCCACAGCGGAGTCCAGCCATAGGATTGAAGGACTATATTTGGACCCTGGAAGAGTTTGATTGCCAGGAAAGGAATTGACTGCCGGGCGACTCCATTTGTTAAAGTGCGCAGCACGTAGAAGGCACCAGCGCTAAGTTCAATTTTTATTTTACACGAACTTTTCTCTTATATCAAGTCTACAGAGCCTGGTTTTACCGGTGGAAAAGGGGAATCCGTAGTCCTCACTCCTGGCTAGTCAGTCCATGACTCCACCGGGATATCTTCAAGCCGCCGACTCGGAGCCCTGCACCTCTGCCCCGCTGAGCTTCAATAGCCCGGAGAAATCCCGCGGCTTCTGCGCACCGGCTTCAGCTGCTGGAAGGGAACAGCCCCCGGTTACAAAATTCCGGACTTTCTGCGTAGGTGCAAGGTTTGCCTCATCTGCAGCCAGAACTCTTCACAGCCGCACCTCGGGAAGAGGAACAGGCGGGCCTGGAAGATATGGAACGACCACTGCCGATGCTGGTGGATGGAGGAGGCCATCGCCTTCCTTAACCTGCACTTCTATCCGGATAAGACAACCCATCAGAGAGCGCTCGCAAACCCTTTTGCGCCGCAGCGGCCTTTATGATAAAATCAGCCCAAATTTTAGAAGGAGGAAGTGTATGAAGACCGATACCTTCCGGGGACGTGACTTTATAACCCTGCTGGACTGGACAAGAGAAGAGATTGAAACCATACTGGACGTAGCCCTTGACCTTAAAAGAAGGTTCGTCCTGGGCGACCCCCATGACCATCTCCTCAGAGGCAAAACTCTCTTCATGATTTTCTACAACCGCTCCCTGCGAACCCGCAACTCCTTTGAGGCAGGCATGACCCAGCTGGGAGGCCACGCCCATTACCTGGAACCTGACCAGATTTACACCCCAGCCCTCCCCGGCAAAGAAGTAGCCTACACCACCGAAAGGGTCTCCGACGTGGCCAGAGTCCTATCCCGTATGGGCCACGGAATCGCCATCCGCTGCTACGGAGAACCTGTGGACTGGGTCTACGGCGCTGCCCACGAACTCATCCGCAACTTCGCCTACTGGGCTGATATCCCTGTTCTGAACATGGAATGCGATAAGTGCCATCCCTTCCAGGCCCTGGCCGATATCCTCACCGTTAAGGAAAAATTCGGAGGATTCTCAGGCGTCAAATTCGTAATGAGCTGGGCCTACTCCCCCAGCATCCATAAGCCCAGGGCCGTGCCTCAGTCGGCCATAATCGCCGCCACCATGATGGGTATGGACGTGGTCCTCGCTCACCCTGAAGGCTTTGAGCTGGACCCCGAAATCCTCAAAGCCTGCGAGGAAAACGTCAAACGCTATGGCGGCTCCTTCCAGATTGTCCACGATATGAAGGAAGCCTTCCGCGGAGCTCACGTCGTCTACCCCAAATCCTGGGCCGCTGTCCCCATCTTTAAACCCCCTGTCGGAGAGGGAAGCCCCGAAAAAGCCAAAGAGCTCTTTGAAGCCAACAAACACTGGATCTGCGATGCCGAAAAGATGAAGCTGGCCCATCCGGAAGCCATATACATGCACTGCCTTCCCTGCGACCGAGGATTTGAGGTGACCGATGAAGTAATTGACAAGACCGAAGGGCCCGGATGGCGCTCTGTAGTGTTTGACCAGGCCGAAAACAGGCTCCACGTTCAGAAAGCCGTCATGGCAATGGTGATGCGGTAAAGTTTGCGGAGGAAAATTGCCCAAGGTTGACCTCATTATCTTCGCCTCGCAAATAGCGACCCCTTCCTGCCCAGGCCCGGCCAGAAGGGAAAATCTGGGCAAAATCCTCGTAGTTCAGGATGGGGCCATAGCCATTGACGACGGCCTGATTGCAGACCTGGGGCCTCGGAGCGAAATTACCGGAAAATATTCCGCCCGCGAAACCTTGGATTTCCACGGGTGCACCGCTACCCCGGGAATGGTTGACCCTCACACCCATCTGGTTTTCGCCGGGGACAGGGTTGAAGAATTTGAGCTCAGACTGAAGGGAGCCACATACCTTGAAATCATGGCCGCCGGGGGAGGAATAATGTCCACCGTCCGGAAGACCAGAGAAGCTCCCTTTGAAACCCTGCTGGAAGAAGCCCATAGAAGAACCCTGGCCTTCCTTTCCTCCGGCACCACCACCGTTGAGATCAAAACCGGCTACGGTCTGGAGACCAGAACCGAACTCAAAATGATGGAAGTCATCATGGCCCTGAAAGAACAGAGCCCCTTGGACATTATCCCCACTTTCCTGGGAGCCCACGCTGTGCCCGCTGAGTTCTGGGGAAGAGCTGAAGAATATGTAACCCTCGTCACCGAAGAGATGCTTCCCGCCCTTGCTCGCTGGGCCGACGATAGGGAAATTGAGCGGGAAAAAATCTTCTGCGATGTCTTCTGCGACGAAGGCGCCTTCACCCTGGAACAGTCAGCCAGAGTGCTGAGGAAGGCCAGAGAGCTGGGCTTCAGCCTCAAGATCCACAGCGACGAATTCAAGTCCCTCGGAGCCACGGGCCTGGCTGTGGAACTGGAGGCCACTTCCGCCGACCACCTGGCTGTTACTCCCGAGGAGGAAGCCCTTAGGCTTGCCTCTTCCTCAACGATAGGGGTTATCCTGCCTGGCACTTCCTTCGGGCTTGGCCACACTCATTTTGCCGACGGAAAAGGGCTTATAGAAAAGGGGGTCGCACTGGCGCTGGGAACCGACTTTAACCCTGGGACCTGCTGGTGTGAATCCATGCCCTTCATGATGGCTCTGGCCTGCCGATACTGTGGCCTATCCCCCTCTCAGGCCCTGACCGCCTCCACTCTCAACGCCGCCTGGGCTCTGAAAATGGGGGAGAAAATCGGCTCCCTGGAAAAAGGCAAACAGGCCGACATCGCCCTGTGGGAAGTGCCGGACTACCGGCACCTCGCCTATCGGTTCGGGAACTTGCGGGCTAAAGCCGTCATCAAAAGGGGGAAAATGGTTTATCCGGATTATCCAGGTAATATCCGAGGCCCCGCACACACTTGATACGGATTGGATTTGATGGGTCAGGCTCCAGTTTCCTGCGCAATTTGAAAATGTAATGGCGCACAAGTTCAGGAGTATAATCCGGAGAAAGCAAGTCAGCTATTTTGCGGGGGCTTAGAATCTGTCGAGGATGGCGAGCGAGACACTCCAGAACAGCAAATTCTTTCCGGCTGAGCTTTATCAAATGACCGCCCAGGAAAAGCTCTTGGGTGGAAAAATTCACCAGAAGAAAACCGTCAGTGTAGATTTCAGCCCTGGGCATAGGAGCTCCAGTTCCCATTCGCCTCAAGAGGGCTTTAACCCTCACCACCACTTCCCTGGGGGAGGAGGATTTGAACACAGCATCGTCGGCTCCCCATTCCAGAGCTCTGATCCTTTCCTCAATTTTCCCGGACTCCACCAGGGCTATAATGCGGACAGGGGCAATCTCCTTCAGTTTCCGGATCAGTTCCCACTTCTCCGCCCCCTCCCCCCAGAAAGGCAACTCCGCCACTACCACTTGAGGCTTCCAGCTCCAGAAAAGGGTGGCCGCCTGAGCGAAAGTTTTCCCCACTTTAACGGAAATATGACTGGAGGCCAGGAGCTCACCTATGGTATTGAGAAGATGCTCATTGTCTCCTACCAGTAAGACTTTCATGGCTCTTTCCCTGAATTACTGTAATTTTAGCCGGAGGGACGAGCCTTGAAAAAACTCGCCTCCACCCTGCTTTTCCCCCTTTTAATAACCGCATGGATTGCAACCCTTCTCCCTTCAGAGAGGGGAGAAAAGGGAATTTCCATCCTGCAGCCCACTCCAACCTTCACCGCTACTCCATCGCCCACCCCAACCTTAACTCCCACACCCACTCCCACTCCAACCCCCACCTCCACACCCACTCCAACCCCCACGCCTACTCCTGCTCCAACCCCCGATGGCATAAGGAGAGAAGCTGCAGTGCCCATCTTACTCTACCATTACGTATCCTCACCCCCTCCTGAAGCCAACGTGATCCGGCGGGAGATAAGCGTTTCCCCCCAGCAGTTTGAAGAGCACCTACAATATTTCAAAAGCCAGAACTACACCACCATTACCCTTAGGGACCTGGTCTATCACCTGACCATAGGCAAGCCGCTCCCTCCGAAACCTCTGATCATAACCTTTGATGACGGATACGAGGACCATTACCGGAACGCTTTCCCCCTGCTCCAGAAATACGGTTTTGTGGCCACTTTCTTCGTGATCACCGATTTCATAGATGAAAATAGGCCGGGCTACCTTACCTGGAAACAGGTGGAAGAGATGGCCAGGGCCGGGATGGAGTTCGGAGCCCATGGCCGTGACCACTCAAGCCTGAAAGGCAGGTCCCTGGACTACCTCATCTGGCAGATCCTGGGCTCGAGGCAGACCCTGGAAGCCCACGGGATTGAGCCCAGATTCTTTTCCTACCCCTTCGGTTTCTACGATGATGAAGTTATAAAGGTGCTTAAATCTGCCCACTTCTGGGGAGCCGTCACCACTGACCCAGGCATAGTTCATTCATCCGATGGCCTCTTCACCCTCAAACGGATCCGGGTAAACGGCCAGGAAAGCCTGGAGAAATTGATCAGCAAAATCAGATTTTACGAGCCAGAGCGATAAGGGATGTGCCAAAGGGCAGGTTCAGGCGCCTTATAAGCCACGCCTCCATTTCCCCAATGCAGGTCAGGATGCCATTCACCAGAGGGGGAGCCGGCTCCATCTCCACCTGATAGGCTTCCTCATCAAAGTGGGGCGACGCCAGATCCGGACGCAGGCCCAGTTTCTCCCGGATCAGGATCAGAGGCGCCGCCAGAGGGAAGATAAAAAAATTGTTGTAAGTTATCCTCAGGAGGCGAAAGCCCGTCCTTTCCAGCAAACCCTTTAAGGTTGCACCGCTGTAGCGACGGCGGTGGCGGTTCAATTCATCGTTGTAGCTCCAGAGCCACTGATAGGCTGGAGCCGTTATGATAAGAAAACCGCCGGGAACACAGACCCGGTAGCACTCTTCAAGGACCAGCCGGTCATCATCGCAGTGCTCAAGGACATCTAGCAGGGCAACAAGCCTGAAAGCTTCGGAAGGGAATGGGAGCGCTTCAGCTCTTCCCAGCGGAACGATATAACCCCTCTCTCTGGCCACCAGGAGGGGCTTAATATTGTTGTCAACCCCCACCACCGGGCCGTAACGGGATAAATGGTGGAACATATTGCCAGCCCCACTTCCCACATCCAGCACCATCCCCTCCCCCTTTTTAACTACCGGGTCAAGGACGGCAAATATAGCTTTCGTTCGGCTGGCGAACCACCAGTGCTTATCCTCTTCCAGAAGGACTTCCATAGGCCAGACTTTTAACGGAAGATTCGGTCAAATTTTTCCTGTATGCCTGAAGGAATCTCCCACGCTCCTTCAGGGCAAAGCTCTACGCAGCAATAGCAGGTTATGCAGCGGTTTTCATCCACCACAGGATAAGGGTTCAGGGAAATGGCCTGAGCCGGACAGTTTACAGCGCAATCCCCGCACTGAAGGCACAAATCCTCCCTGAGCACAGGATAAACCTGGCCGATAGCCCAGAGGAGCATTGCCTGTTCCTGAGGGGATGCGGCGAAGGTGGTAGGAAGCTTAAAGTCGGGAATCACCGAAAAAGCCCCTTCCACTTCCACCCCATCAATGCGGCCAAGGCCTCTTCCAGAAGCCTCCACCAGGTGATAGACTTTAGCCGGGTCAACGCCCATCATCCTGCAGGCTACTGCATCCACCGCAACGCCATCTTTACCAGCTAAAATCTTCCCCAGAGGCCTCGCCTGACCATGGGTAGGGCCATTACCCTCCATCACCCTCAAAGCATCCATGATTACAAGATCCGGCGGACGAAGGGCATAGATATCAGCTAGAAGGGCAGAAAACTGCCGGCGGGTGGGAGCAGCCAGATGAAGACGAGCTTTCGCCGTCCCCGCCACATAGCCATACAGGTTTTTGACCGCCCCCGTTATGGTAGTAAAGACATGGGTCTTCATGACCGGGACATTGATGAGGAAATCAGCTTCCAGAACAGCGCTGGAAATCGGGGCTTTAACCCCAGCTGAAGGCAAGAGCACTTCGGTTACTTTTTCCGATAGCCTTACAAAGCAGCCGTGGCTTGCCTCCACCAACCCCGCTTTTTGGGCTGTAGCCCTGGAATCCTTCTCCACACCTCCAGGATTATCGCCTACCGTAACCCTGGAAGCACCCCTCCTCAAACACTCCTTTACTAAAGCAGAAACCACTGCCGGATGTGTTGTCGCCCCATGTTCCGGAGGCAGGCCCGCTACAATATTGGGCTTTATGAGCACTCTCTTGTCTTTTACATCCACCTCAAAGGCGTCAAAAACCCTGGCGATAACCCTTCCCACATCCTGAGCGTCGGCTTCGTAGATGCTTACTGTGCTCAATTTCTCCTCCGGTAAGTCGTGTAAGAAGGGAGGCGGAGCTGTAACCCCGCCTCCCCTGCCCTTACTCCCCTATGACCAGAGCTGAGAGCATGAGGTTGCAGTGGCGATTGACCTGGTTGGGAAGACAACCTTGCTCGCCGAAGGAGAAGAAGCCAATGAAAGGAGCATCTCCTACTACCTCTTTAATCTTGGGGACCACCTCCCCTATGCGGTCACCTATGGCCACTTTTCTCCCAGCGCAGTGGCTGAGGATTAGGGCATCAACCCTGGTCATGTCCTTCCGGGCCTCTCTGACTATATCGCCTGCGTCCTGGATGAGCTTATCCACGCTTGTTTCCATGAGGCGCACCTCAGTGCCTCGGGCCACTTCGGCGAAGGCTCCTATGGAGCCATCGGGGTTGCCGGAAGCCAGGTGGACAATCCTGAAGAAGCCAGCTTCCTCAATGCCCAAAGGTGCCAGAAGGCTTGCTCCCAAGAGGTTCATCCCCGCTACCTCTTCCTGGCTCTTACCGGTCCACTCCTTGTATACTTCCAGGGCGGGGCGGCGGTCCAGCTTAAAGATGGTCCGGCCTTTGGCTCTGGTCACCCTGGCTGACTTATCGGTAGGAGCGTAGCCCCCGCCGAAGGCCACTCCTATTTTCCCCGCCGAAGATAGAGCAGCTATGTTTATCCCCTTGGGAAAAGTTTTCCTGTAACCGAAGACCTTCCACTTTCCTTCTATGGTGTTATCGGCTGCACTTCCTCCAACGATGGGAACGGTCGGGTAAGCCTCGGCCAGGGCCTCTATTACCCTTTCCTCAATCCCGGGGGAAGCCATCATGAGGAAGGCTTTGGGCGATGGAACCGTAGCGGTTGCTTTCTTCAGGGCCTTAAGGGTGTTCTTGCGGGGGTTTTTGCCTCCAGGAGCAAATCCTGTGCCAGCCTCTATGTCGGAAAGGAGCATAACTCCCAGAGCACCATTCGGACCCGAGATAAACCCATCCGGGGTTAAAAGGCCTGTAAAAGTAGTGCCCCCCCAAAGCGGGGTTCTCCCAATCCTCTTGCGGGCAAGGCTTAAAACCTGCAGGGGGTCATAATCCACGGTGGCAAAAAGGATTGCAAGGGAGGGCTTCGTTGCCAGCTCGCTCAGGGCTTTGTCAAAGGCCTGAGCTACGGCTTCTTCGGCGGTAGCAGCGGTGCTCCACGCCACTACAGCTTTGGCCATTTTTAAACCTCCTTTGGTTTTTTAATTATTTTATCCCGAACCTCGCTTTTTCACAACTTTGCGTGCAAATTGCCCCTTAATAGCGTCGGATAAGCTCCAAGATAGCAGGATCATCGGAATAGGAAGGGGTAAGGAGGACCTGGCTCCACTCATACCGAGTTATCCGACCTTTTGAGTCAATGCTCAGCCTGGTGAAGCCTACAGCGCGCCCTGCATGTCCGGGGGCAGGTGCTTCTGCCACCACGGCCAGAGAAGATCGGGCCTCGTCCCATAAAGGACCAAGGTTCTGCCCGGAAACCCCACCCCACACTACCAGGTCAACCCCTTCTTCGGCCGCAAGCTTTCTGGCTAAATCGGCACCGGTATGGGCAAGAAGTATTATCAAATCCGCCTGCTTCTTGAGCTCCCTTATGTAGCCCCTGCCTGTCTCCAGAGGGTCAAGAATTCTGAAGCCTGGAACAGGCTGAATGGGCATGCCTGTCAGGCCGAGAATGGCAACGCGATGACCCTTGATTTCCAGAAGGACGTAAGGGGAAACCAGAGGTCTGCCATCGCTCTTGAGCACGTTAGCTGAAAGGAAGGGAAACCTGGCAGCGGAAATGAGCCTTTCAAGGGCTTCTTCCCCCAGAGTCAAATCCTTCTCCCCCAGCACCGCCGCCGAGTAGCCCATCAGGTTCATAGCCTCCACAATGATCAGGCTCCCGCTCCTGCGAGTTAGAGGGACATCGCTCCATAAAGAGTCGCCGGCATCCAGGAGCAAAACATCCTCATAATCCCTGCGCACTTCCTTCACAAAAGAAGCCCGACGGGCTAATCCACCTATTGTAGGTCTTCAGCCGCAGGGGAGGACGTAACCCCAAGTATCGTTGGTGTGGAGGACTACCAGTTCCAGAGGCTGGGGTGTTGGAGTGGGGGTTAAGGCTGGATAAGCTTTCTCCGGAGGCGATGAAGCCAGAAAACACCCCACCAGGTTAAGGATCAGGGCAGCCGAAAGGGCGAGCCTTTTCATTGGGAACCTCCCAGGGGGATGGAGAAGGTGAAAGTGCTTCCCTGATCCAGGGTGCTCTCCACCCATATCTTCCCGCCGTGGGCTTCCACGATTTGCCTGGCTATGCTCAGGCCAAGGCCCGAGCCAGGAACCTCTCCCTCAGCCCGCCCCCGGTAGAACTTTTCAAAGATATGAGGGATCTCCTCCGGCGAAATACCGACTCCTGTGTCGGAAACGGAAACTCTAACTTCTCCTTCCGCCATCTCCACTTTTATCTCCACTGAGCCTTCATCGCGATTGAACTTGATAGCATTGCTCAAAAGGTTAATGACAACCCTCCGGAGCCGGTCCTCATCGGCCGGGACGAGAGGCAACAGGGGTGGAACCGTAAGTTTTACTTTGATCCTGCGGGAATCGGCCTGAGGGCGCAGAATGGCCACACATTCCTCAAGGAGCTGTCGCAGCTGCACCGGTTTTTTGTTTATCTTAGCCCGTCCCGATTCTAACCTCACCAGGTCAAGGAAATCGTTCACGAGGCTGGAAAGCCGTGCTGCTTCCCGGTGGATGGTTTCCAGAAAACGCCTCTTGGTGGCAGGATCAAATTCATGGCTCAGCATGAGCTGGCTGTAGCCCATTATGGCCGTGAGAGGTGTGCGCAACTCGTGCACCAGGTCCGATATAAAGTCGCTCTGCTGGAAGAGGCGGGCGTTTTCTATGGCCACAGCCGCCTGGGCAGCCAGAATCTCCAGAAGCCTGACATCCTCTTGGCTGAAGGGTTTCCCTCCCCTCTTATTGAGAACTTCCAGGGCTCCTATTACCATATCCTTGACCTTCAACGGCACCCCTAAGATGGAACGGGTCTGAAAATGGGTTAAGGCGTCCACGAGGCCGTAGAAGCCTGGATCAGCCTTCACATCCTCCACAATTACCGGATTGCCTTCCTGAACTATCCTTCCAGCAATGCTCCCCTCAAGAGGCACCGGTATCCCCAGCAGAGAATCTGCTCTGACCCCCGTAGCTGCTTCAAAGTAAAGGGTTCTGGTCTTCCGATCCAGAAGGAGGATGGAGCTGGCTTCAGTATCCGTAAGTTCGGTGGCCAGGCGGACGATCTTCCCCAGGAGGTCGCGGAGGTAGAGGGTGGAACTAAGCTCAAGGCTTATCTCTAATAGCCTTTCCAGACGCTTTATTTTTTCTTCCATCACAGCACCGCAAACTCAAGCCCTTTGGGAGAACGGGTCAATATTTCCACTCCGTCCTCCCTGACCAGAACTACGTCCTCAATTCGGACCCCTCCCCAGCCGGGAAGGTATATTCCGGGCTCCACGGTTATGACGTTTCCCGATTGCAGGATATCCCCGGAGGCCTTCCCCACCGTAGGCTTTTCATGGACATTAAGCCCTATTCCGTGGCCCAGGCCATGGCCGAAGTGGGGCCCGTATCCGGCCTTTTCAATTACCCTGCGAGCGATGGAATCGGCCCGGCGAGCCCGCATTCCAGCTTTTATAGCCCTTTCAGCCTTATCCTGGGCTTTGAGGACAACGGAGTAAACCTCCCGAAAGCGCTCATCAGCCCTGCCCAGGACAACGGTCCGGGTGAGATCCGAGCAGTAGCCATCCACCACACAGCCGATGTCAATCACAACAGGTTCGCCTTCTTTAATAATTCGGTCAGAGGCCCTAGCATGAGGTAAAGCCCCGTTGGGCCCCGAAGCCACAATCAAATCAAAAGCCACTTTATCCGCTCCATGGGTTCGCATGAAGTGCTCAATCTCCCAGGCAGCTTCCTTCTCGCTCATACCAGGGCGGAGGACCTGACATATGTGATGGAAGGCTTCGTCGGCCAAGGATACTGCCCTGCGGATGGTCTGGATTTCCTGTGGGGATTTCACACTCCGGATTTTACCCACGATATCCTCGCAGGGCACCCATTTGACTTTACGGGTCAGCCTGCGCCATTTCCTGTATTCTTCCACAGTAAGATAGGGGCTTTCAAAGCCCAGGACTTTCACCTTCGCTTCATCCAGCATCTTCGGGAGGACATCGGCAAACTGCTTTTCCACTTTGACCAGCACGAAACTAGGGCACTCCCGCGCTACCTGCTCGTAATAACGGAAATCGGTGGCGATGTAAGCGGAATCGGGGGTGATGAGAAGGACTCCTGCGGAACCGGTAAAACCCGAAAGGTAGCGGCGGTTCTCAGGGTTAGTTACCAGGAAGCCATCAAGGCCCCTGGAGGCGATAAATTCTCTGAGTTTCTGTAGGCCCATTCTTACCTCCGCCTCTGTGAAACTCAGGCCTCCACTGCCCTCACAGTTTTACTATAAGCCTTTATCCGCCATTTGTCAACGAAGGCTCTCTCAGAGTGAGTGAGTCCCCTTCACTTCGTGCGCGAGCCAAGGTTTTTGCCTTCTTTCCTGGAGAAGTGTATAATTGACCTGGCCGCCTGAAGAGGGCTGTTTCCCTGAGGAGAAATTTCTATGGGGACGAAAATTCTGGCAATTACCAAGAATCCTGACATTTTTTCTAAAATTTTTCCGTCGCTGATGAAATCCGGATACGAGGTCCTTTTTTCCTCTCCCTCTTCCGATGAGATGTGTCGGAAGCTTCGGGAGAAGCCGGATATCATCTTTGTGGACGCTCTGTCCCTGAACCTGGTCTGGTTGAGGGATGTTTCAACGTTTATAAAGAATAAAGCTTACATGCTCCCCGTTCTTCTCCTCACCTCCAAAGGAAAGCATGTCCCCATAGAAGCCGACGAGGTTATCTATGAGCCGATAACCTGGCGGAAGCTATTCCCCCGTTTGAGGAAACTGGTGGGAACTAAAAGGTTCCTTAAGAGCGGGGAGGTTACCCTTGATTTGCTCCAGCGGATGTTGATCGTGGGAGGGAAAGAACACCACCTGACCCCCAAGCTGGCCCAGCTTTTGGAAATCTTCATGCGGAACCGGGGGAAGATCCTCACCAGGCCCTACCTCATCAAAAAGGTGTGGAACACCGATTACGTGGATGACACCCGTACCCTGGATGTCCACATCTGCTGGCTCCGCAGGCTGCTTCCGGAAAATTACCTTAAAACCGTCAAAAAAATAGGCTACAAATTTGATGTCCCATCAGCTGAAGATTAGGATCCTGGTATTTGCAAGTGGGTTCGTCTCCCTGGGAGTTGAGATAACCGCTGCCAGGCTCATGGAGAGACATCTGGGCTCAACCCTGTGGGCCTGGTCCACTCTGATTGGCCTTGTCCTTAGTTATCTTTCTCTGGGATACCTGCTGGGGGGCAGGCTCGCCGATAGATACCCATATCCAGCGTTGCTTTACCGCATTGCTTTCTTAGCAGGCCTTTGCACCGGGCTCATACCCATTGCCTCACCGGTACTTTTCGCTCTGGCTCACTCCTCAGGCCCGGCAGGAAAATTTCCGGATTTAATCTCCATTGCTGTCTTCTTTCTGGGAATGGCTTTCCTGCTTTTACCCCCTGTCACCCTCATGGGCGCCATAGGCCCTTTCGCTCTCAGGCTATCCATCCGCCACGTTGGTGAGACCGGGAAAATAGGGGGGGCCATCTTCGCTCTTTCAACCACAGGAAGCATCCTCGGCACCATCGTCCCCCCCTTTCTTCTGATACCCTTCCTGGGGACAACAAGAACGTTCCTGGTCCTGGCTTTCATCCTTATGGTAACATCTCTGCTGGGGATTGTTCCCGGTGCAAGGGGGCGAACTTTTTTCTATTTAGCCCTTATAGCGGCAGTTATTCCTCTTGGTCTGGAGGCTAAAATCGTCCCCCCCTTTCACGGCCAGATCCTTTTTGAAGGAGAATCACCGTATAATTACGTGTGGGTAATCCGGATGGGCCACGATGTCTACCTGCTCCTCAACGAAGGGTTGGGAGTTCAATCCGTTTACAACCCCGAAGAGGTGCTTACGGGAGGAATCTGGGATTATTTCCTGGTAGCCCCCCTCTTCAATCAGCCGCCATTTTCTCCTTCTCAGGTGAGAAGTCTCTGCCTGATAGGGCTGGCCGGTGGCACTATCTCCAGGCTTTACACGACCGTTTATGGCCCAATTCCTATAGACGGAATAGAGATAGACCCTCTGGTGGTGGAAGTAGCTAAGAAATTCATGGCTCTGGAAAGCCCCAACCTCAACATTATAGTGGACGATGGCCGCCGTTACCTCACCCGCTCCAGCAAGCTCTATGATGTAATAGCCGTTGATGCCTATCGCCCTCCATACATCCCCTTCCACCTCACCACCAGGGAATTCTTCCTGGAGGTTAAGAAACATCTGAGCCCTGGAGGAGTCCTGGCTATAAATGTCGCACACCCACCCCACGATTACCGCCTGGTCAATGCTATCGCCGCAACGGTCGCCTCGGTGTTCCCGAGCGTTTATGTGATTGATGAGCCCCCCGGCGATCACCCCGTGGCTAACTCTCTGGTGGTGGGAACCGCTTCCAGAACTCGTCCAGAAAATTTCGCCATTAACCTGGCTTTCGTGGAAAATCCATACCTGTTGCAAGTTGCGAAGAGGGCCCTAACCGGGTTAAAAGTTTTCACAGGGGGAAGCAGCATTCTAACGGACGACCACGCACCAGTGGAACATCTCACCCATATGGCAATCCTGGATTACATAAGGGGGCAGAGATGAAAGGGCAGAAGACAGGGGTTGCAGACCTTCCCCTGCACTGGGGGGAAGTGCCACGCTGGTTGTTCCAGAGGATGGCCCTCCTGGCCAGGGAGATAACGGCTATAATCATTATGGAGTTCGGTACCGCCGAGCTTTTAAGGCGGCTTGCAGATCCTTTATGGTTTCAAGCGTTCGGATGTGTGCTGGGCTTTGACTGGCATTCCAGCGGTTTGACCACCACTACCTGTGGGGCTCTTAAGGAAGGCCTCAAGGGCCTGGGGGACGAGCTCGGGATATTCGTGGCAGGAGGCAAGGGAGGAACATCCCGGCGAGCTCCAGAGGAAATCCTGGCCAAAGGAGAACTCCTTTCTGTTGACCCTGGCAGCCTCGTTTACGCCAGCAGGATGGCTGCCAAGGTGGATAACACCGCCCTTCAGGATGGCTTCCAGATTTACCACCACACCTTTGTTTTTGACCGGATGGGAAACTGGTGTGTGATCCAGCAGGGAATGAATCCGGTCAACCGCTATGCCCGCCGCTACCACTGGCTTGGAGAAACAGTTAAAAGCTTTGTGTGTGAGCCCCACAGTGCCATCTGCTGCGACCTGGTGACGGAACCTCTGAACCTGGTTGCGGCTGAAAGCGAGGAAGCCAGGCGGGTGACCGCCCTTCTGGCCCGTGAGAAGCCTGAAAAGCTGGTGAAAGAGCTTGAACGCCTGAAAACCATGCAGCTCCCTCCCCGGCATCACATCCTCCTGGAGGATATAGCGCCTGACCGCCTTCGTTCAATATTCCTCCGAACATACGAGCGCCAGCCGGAAGATTTCGCTTCTTTGCTGGAGATGGAGGGAGTAGGCCCCAAGACCGTGAGGGCTTTGAGCCTCATAGCCGAGCTTCTCTACGGCACCCCAGTGAGCTACCGCGACCCCGTCCGTTTCAGCTTCGCCCACGGCGGTAAAGACGGCCACCCTTACAGGGTTGATCGCCGCATTTACGATCAGTCCATTGAGATTCTCGGAGACGCCGTAAAGAAGGCAAAATTGGGGCAGAGAGAAAAACTGGAAGCCCTGAAAAGGCTTTCCCGCTATGCACTTCGTGGGGATTGACCTCGCCTGGTCCTGCCGGAACCCTTCAGCAATAGTGGTCCTTGAGGGTGAGAAAGCCGTCGCTTGGAACGAAAGGATTGTAAGCGATGAGGAAATCATCACCTTTCTGAGGGAAACGGTGGGAGAAAAACCAGCCCTCATCGCTGTGGACGCTCCTCTAATAGTGCCGAACGAGAGCGGGTTTCGTCCGTGTGATCGTGAATTAGCTGCTGCCTTTCGCCGGTACGAGGCTGCTCCTCACCCGGCCAACCGGCGCCGTTTCAGGGGAAAAATCAGAGGGGAAGAGCTGGTCCGAAAGTTGGCGGCCGAAGGGTTCGTTCATTCCCCCATTATTGAACCCCATAAAGATACAAGGCAGGTGGTAGAAGTATATCCACATCCGGCTTCAGTGGCTCTCTTCGGGCTTGAGAGAACCCTCAAATACAAAGCAAGGCCCGGAAGGCCTTTGGACTTCAGAAAAAAAGAGCTATCCCGCTTCATAGCCCTCCTGAAGGGGTTAGAGAAGGCTTTTCCTCCCCTACATGCCCCTGGGATCCTTTCAGGAGAACTTTCACCGCTGAAAGGCCGGGAGCTCAAAACCTTTGAAGATCTGCTGGATGCTCTCTTCTGCGCCTACATAGCCCTTTACTGCTGGACTTTTGGCCCCAAAGGGTATAGGATTTTTGGCAATATGGAAGAAGGCTATATACTTGTGCCCGTAGCATTAAACAAAACGGGGCAAGGCCCGTCTAAGCCTTAACCCCGCTCTTTCCTGGATCGCCGGGTTCTCTGGCTCACAGCACCAGTGCGTCGGCGATCAGATCCACCACGCCTTTCACCTCAATACCCAGGCCGTAATGCTGGTTCAGGTCAGAAATCTGCGTCTTACAGTTTTCGCAAGTGGTCAGCACCCAACGGGCGCCGGTGCGCTGGATCTGTTCCACTTTGGGCCGGCCAGCCCTCATCCGAACCTCAAACATTGCAGGCTCAGCGATGAGTCCGCCGCCCCCGCCGCAGCACCAGTTCAGTTCCCGGTTGGGGCTGAGCTCCCGGAAATCGGTGGCGATGGCGCGAATCAGCATCCGCGGCTCCTCAAAAATCCCCGCATTCCGGCCCAGGTTGCACGGATCATGGTAGGTCACCGGGATTTCAAACGCTCCAGGCCGGACCCGGATGCGTCCCTCTTTCAGGTATGAGGCGACCAATTGGACGACGCTGACCCGCTGGAAGCCCGCGATTTCTTCCCCGAACCAGTAGTCCCAGAAGTTCAGGAGAGTCCGGGTGGCATGGCCGCACTCTGCATAAGCGATGACCTGGGCCCTTAGCCGCTGAGCCTCCTCAACAATCCAGTGGGCTGCCTTTTTCGCCTTTTCTATGTCGCCAACGAAAAAGGAATGGTTGGTGGCGGTAAACATGCTCAGCGCCCAGGATTCTTTCGCAGCGTGGAAGATCTTCGCCAGCGGGATAATAGCGTGCTCGCCCACCACTGGCACATACAGGACCCGCGCCGGTTCATCCACAGGAATCCTCAAGTCAGGTACACCCCACTCCTCTCGGATTCGCCTTTCCAGTTCCCGGACCTGGTCCAGGTAGAATTCCTTGAGAGCCTCTATGATTTCCCCCTTGCTGACCTCGGCATTCCCGATTTCGGCGACCATCTCCATCCCCATTCCTTCCTGGAGGAGGGCATACCGGCCCACATTCACCAGAAGTGCCGTATCCAGATCAAAAGGACAGAAGACGGAGCACCGCCGACAACCAGTACACTCCCAGAGAGCTTGCCGGAGTTCGGCCACTGTTCGCTCGTCAGGGATAGTGGTATCCCGATACCAGCCCAGGAACCCCCTCTGGCCATTGCCACCCCGCTGGAGCAATTTCTTGACCAGCATCATCCGGTAGGCGGGGATGTGGGCTGGATTGCCGGAGGTAACGTAAAAGTGGCAGGCGTCCACGCAGGCCCCACAGCGAACACAGATATCCTGGTAATACTGGAGCGGACGCGTGATACGTTGACGAATCGTTTCTACAAATTTCTTCAACATGGCATCCTCCTAACTTCGGGCCACCATCTTGGAGAGCACTGAGCCGATGATGTGGCTCAGTTTCCCGAAGGGGAAATAGACCATCAGAAGTTGAGCCAGGGTGAAGTGCCAGACGAACGCAGGCCCCGCGCTTTCCGGGATAGGTTGCCAGCGGAAAGAGGCCAGTCCGGCGAAGAAGCGATGCAGTTCTTCAACCTCCACCGTCCGCAGAAGGCGCATGTGGAATCCGGTCAGTGCGATGCTGATGAGGAGAAGGAGAATGAAGTGGTCCTCCGGCGTAGAGAGCCATTTCACCGGGCCACTCCAGCGGCGAGCCAACAGGTAGAAGAGAGGAGCGGCGAAGAGAGTGCCGGCGATCGTCCCCGCAATGGCCGAAAACCTGTGCTGTTCCTCTTTGCCCCAGTTTAAAAGATCCCAGAGGAAGTAAAAGTCGGTGAAAACACGGATGTGCCCTATGAGGACCAGGAGGAGCCCCAGGTGCATGATAAAGCCGCCGGCCCAAAGGAGTGGGTTAACCCGCAGCAGCCCCTTCAGGGTAAACATGTCCACCAGGGCATCCAGCAGCCGGCCCAGCCGGCTCTGAGGGCGAGGGAAAAGGGAGAAGTGAGCCGGAGCTGGCCGTTTCTGCCACCACCGGAAGACCCGATACGCCAGTCCACCGAAAAAGACAGCAACAGCAATATAGGGAGTGATGTAACAGAATACAAAGGTCAGAGTTGTCATTAGGGCCTCCTGGGATTTCACGTTATTTCATCCGGCGGATCCAGAACTTGAAGACGCCTTCGCCTTTTTCCATCCCCACCAGTTCGTTGCCGGTGCTCTTGCACCAGGCCTGAATATCAGCCACAGAGCCAGGATCAGTAGCCAGAACCTCCAGGATGCCACCTATTGAGACGTTTTTGATCTCCTGGCTGGTTTTGACCACTGGCATGGGGCACCTGAGCCCGCGTGCGTCCAGAGTCCTTTCAGGGGTAATTTCTGCCATTTTGTGCCTCCTGATTTAAATGAACAAAGTTATATGCGATTTATTTGCCTCGGCGATAAAGGTTGCGGCCCCCACTACATCGCTCACTTCGTCAATGAGGTCCTCCCGGCGGATGCCCATCACTTCCATGCTCATCTGACAGGCCAGGAGCTTTACACCCATATCAACGGCCATTTTTCGAAGTTCAGGTAGAGGCGTGACGTTGTGCTGCTTCATCATCTGCTTGAACATCCAGCGGCCAATCCCGCCCATATTGAGCTTGCTGGGGCCGATGCCGTTTATATCCTTGAGGAAAAGGCTCAGCATCCGCTGGAAAAAGGTCTTGCCTGTGGCCCCTTTCTTCTTGATAGCCTGAAGGCCCCAGAAGGTGAAGAACATGGTGGTGTCAATTCCGCTGGCAGCGGCCGTGGTGGCAATGATGAAAGCCGCCATTACCTTATCCATGTCCCCGCTGAAAACAACAATGGAGGCCTTTTTCGCCTCGTGCTCATGCTCATGCCCGCTCATTTGGACCCTCCTCATTTAAATTATGTTTGTATTTAGATGCCTTAATGATACTACACCCACGCGAAAATTGCAAGGGTCATTTTGCCAGCATTTCCTGGATTTGTTCGGCGAACTCAGCGCTGGGAGGATCATCGGTAAGGAACTGGATATCTTCAGGGCGGGATACCCCCAACCCCAGCTCAACAGCACGGGCTATCTGTTCCTGAGAAAATATCGGCCCTCGCTCCACTTCCGGCGTTGTCCCGAAGAGCCGGAGGATTGCCACCCCCGCTGCATCTATTGCAACTCGATCGGCTCCTGCCAGAATCACTCCTGTCCTTACCCGTTTTCCCCGCTCAGGTCCGCCAGTGACGAAAGCCTCTACACCGTCCAGCACAATCAGGGCAGGCTGATAAGCTACGTTTATTTCGGCTATCATTTTTCGTTGATGCGGGGAACTGTGCAGCTCGGCCATATAATCGTAGCCATCTGGCCCATACTCTGCCACCATGCCTACGGAATTTTTGAGGGAAAGCGTGAAATGACCACCATAGCGGTGAGTTTTAAGACAGCAGGTCTGAATGACAACGTCGGCTTCCAGAATGGGGCGAGCGAAAAGGAAACCTCGTGACCAGTGGCTTCCAGGAGGCTTAACGGGCACCCAGTCTTCCGGGCCAAGTTCATCCAAAACCAGCACTCTGAATCCCAGCTCGGATGCAATGGCAAATATCCCCTTGCGCTCCATTACCTGGCGGGTTTTACCCATTCCACTGCGGTCGGCAACGGTAATAGAGCGGGCGCCACTCTCCCAGATGGCTTCCACGAGAGTGCGTAAGACATCGTTATGGGTTGAACCGGGAGCTGGGTCCGCGCTGTTGAAATTGGGCTTGAGGAGCACCTCCTTCCCATCAACTCTGGGCGTTCCGAAAAGCGCCAGAGCACGACGGACTCCTTCAACACGATCGGTGGTTCGGACCAGTGCTACTCGTGCGGGAGCTGGGCTTTGAGGAAGAGTTGGGGAAGAGGGAGAAATCGGTTCTTCTGGGAAGCTTATCTTCCGAGGGCTTTTCCCGCAAGAGCTAAGCAACGGAGTCATCAAACCTGCACCCATGAAGGTCAGCATTTGCATTAGGAAAACCCGGAGAGAAAATCCCCTTTCGTTAACCGTTTTATGCTGGCCGCTAACTGCATTGATGGTAAACTGAAACTAAACCTGCTGGAGGAGATGGGCCTGTTGAGTCAGCCTATCTCGCAATACTTCCCGTAAAAGGTTCAAAGCCTGAAGGACTCGCTTATCAGCCAGGGCATAACGGATAACGGGACCTTCCTGTCTGGCAACCACTAAGCCGCGCTCGCGCAGAATTTTAAGATGATGGGAGATAGTAGGCTGGGGGAAGCCAAGGATTTCCGTCAGCTCTGTTACGCAACGGGGGCCATCAGCGAGGGCGTAAAGGATTAGAATGCGCTTAGGATCCGCCAGCCCCTGGCAAATTTGAGCATGCAGCAGGACGATTTCCCGCTGAAGCTCATCCGTAATGGCCATAAAATTTCCCTCCGCTTTCTTAAAATATACTACATCGTTTCGGAAAAGACAAGGCTTCTTTTTGCCTTTCCCCTCATTTTACTTCAAATGCCCGCCAGAACGCTTCTTCCCCATCCCGGGCGCTGGACTGCCTCTGAAATCTCGCAGTTTGCCTCAAACGACCGATCCAAAATCGGAGGGTGGTTAGCCAGGAATTTCAGGAGGTATTTTCCGGACCCAGCAATAAAGCGTGGGGAGCTCGTGGACTGCAGGGAGGATTTGCCAGGCCGTTGAGCAGAAGAGAGCACCCAGTTTATTCAAACCTTAACATCGCCTTAACTTTTTCTTTAATCAGCGTTAATGGGCTGAAGATACAATTTGCTCGCGGGGTAAGATTTACGACGGTAAATGAGGAAAATGGGACTTGCTGACCTGCACATACACACTATTTACAGCCCGGATGGGACCGGAACGGTCCGGGCCGTTTTGAAGCGAGCTGCCGAGGTGGGCCTGGATGTGATTGCCATCACCGACCACGATGAAATTCGGGCTGCGCTGGAAGGGGCGAATCTGGCCCCAGCCTACGGCCTGCATGTCATTCCAGGGTGTGAAGTTTCTACAGCCGAGGGACATTTACTGGCCCTCTTTATCCATCGCTGCCCTCCCGCTGGTCTTTCCCTGAGCGATACTGTGCGGTGGGTGAGGGACCAGGGCGGGCTGTGTGTTATCCCACATCCCGGCCACGGTTACCAGGGTCTTAGGTTCCAGGCAATTCAGCGGGCGTTGAGCGACCCTGAGATCGCTCCTTTCCTGGTGGGGATTGAGGTTTTCAATGCGAGCCTTTTCCGTCCCAGGCAGAACCACATCGCAATGGCAACCGTGCAAAGGATGGGTTTGCCGCTGGCGCTGGTGAGCAACAGCGATGCTCATATGGTGCAGATGATCGGTTCAGCCGCTACGCACTTCCCTGGCCGCACCCCTGAGGATTTGCGGGAGGCGCTTATAAACCGGCGCACAGAAGTGGCACTGGCGCAATCCAGGTTTCCCCCAGCTCTGTTTCTGAAGTGGATGGCCCATCTGGCACTGCGCTATACCGGCTGGGTGACCGGTAACTGCCACCCTGAGGCTCCTTTGAAGAAAATCTGCATCTGGACCGCTGCACACCAGGCTTTCTGAACATCGTCGGTCAATTGCGGCGGTTGATCTATTTGCTCCGGAGCACAAGGGGAAGGTAGAGGCTGAACATCCAATCGGATAGCTGGTCAAATTGAAGCGCCACATCAGCCTTCAGCGGTGCCGGAAGCGTTAGGGTTAATGAGCTACCAGTGGTGGATACCGTTTGGGTGAGGAAGACGGTGCCGCTCCACGTATCCCACCAGGTAACACGATAGGTACCCGAGATAAGTCCACTTACCGAAACCGTGCCTGAAATTGATGGGATAGGTATGCTGTTCACCACGTTCCACCAGGTATGGTGGCGGTTGTGCACCCACAGGTGGCCGCGGCAGGCGACCCGATCCACCTGCCCCCAGGCCCTGAGGTTCGGATGGGAGGTGACGGCGCGAGCGTCTTCGTATCGCCCGTTGTTCAAGGGGATACCGTCCATAAAGTTACGGAACGCCTTAAAGTGGTAATAGAGGTTGTGGCGGCGGATATTGACCGGATCCCAGTAGAGTTCATAAAGGCCCCCCGGGTTGACCTGGCCCCAGAGGAAGTTGTGCAGCCACACGCCTTCTACGTCCAGCGTCTGACTATAGACGTGGTCTCCGTAGTAATCGCCGTCATCGCCAATGGCGACCTCGCCGCGCGTGACGGGTTTGCCTGGCCCAGAAAGCGTCCGACCGCCCATCTGCAGGCTGTAGGCGGTGGTCAGGAGCGCTGAGTCATGGTAAAGGAGCGTCAGGTCAAACTCACCGTTGAGGTACACCCGGTGCCCACTGGGGCTGATCAATTCCACGTTGTCTATCCAGGCGTTCCCCCCTGTGCCGAAACTGTTTTGGAAGTAGATGGCCAAGGAGTGAAGGGCATCGTCCGTGAGGACGATGCGGGCTGAGAGGGGAGCTGGACTACCATCGTAAGTGTATCGGCTATCAAAGACGCGCCAGTCGTAAGTGCCCGCGGGAGCGCTGCATAAAAAGTCCTGCCCTGAGGACGTCGGCGGCACGACGTTGGAGCGCTGCTGCGGCGTGCCGTGGTCCAGAATCCACATCAGGCGGGGGCCAGAAAGGGTGTTGGGAATGCCATAGGCACAGGTTCCCGTGAAATTTTCTGTCTTCATCATATACCGGATCACCCATTCGCCCCGGCCCCGGATGACGAGCGACCGGGGAGTGCCCCCGGCGTTGTGGAATCGGGTGGACCCGGAAATGCGCACCGAAGCACCCTCTCCTCCCACCACGTAGGCCGGGTGTGTCTCTAACGCCAGCGGCTCGTCGATGTTCTGCGCCCAGCCCGCATAGCGGTTGCCGCAGCAGGCGTAGGCGTGCAAATCGGCGTAATCTACACCGGCATAGGCTGGGTTGCCCCAGAATTCGTAGACCGGGAAACTGTGCCAGTGGGAAGTGGTGACCAGGTGGCGATGGGGGTCGTGGGCCTTCATAAAGCGCCCGAAGGCGTCAGCCATCGCATAATGGTTGCCGTTGAACGGGTCGCCCTCGTTCATCAGTTCCCAGGAGTGCACTGCCCGGGAGTAGCCCCAGCGCGCGATGAGATAGCGCCAGAAGTACTCGTGGTAACGCCGCACGGCGGTGTTCGGCGCGGCGTAGAAGCGGTTGTTGTCCAGGTCGTAGTACCCGCCCACCGGGTTGCCATTGAAGTCCAGGTGATTGGCGATCCAATCGTTTTTCTCCAGCACGACAGGACGGATGGTGACACCATATTGCGCAGCTTTCTCAAAGACATAGTCCCATTGCCAAGAGGGCTGCTGGTCAAAATAAAGGTGATAGGCGAAGCGGTTCTTGCGCAAAACTTCCGGCCCGACGGGCTGGCCACCGGACATTTCGCGCAGAGAAACCTCGTCTATGAAGGCGTCACCGCCAGTGGTGTTCTCCAGGATCAGGTAGAGGTTGTCCAGGAAGTACTCGTTCGGGCCTGTGGTGAGGGTAGCCGTCACTTCGTGCCAGGGGGTCGTGCCGTTGACGTAGCCCAGGAGCCGGGTAGAGTTCCCAGAAGTGGCCGCGGGGTCGGAGCAGCCCTCGCCCAGCCAGCCGCCCTTGCGGACGGTGAAGCCGTAGGGGTAGCCTGCCCGGCGCGGCCCAGTCACGCCGACCGTCCGCAGCCGCACGCTAAGAAGGTAGGTGGTGTTCGGTTTGACGGCGATGTTGTTGCTGAAGCCCTGAAACATGCAGGGATTGCGTCGGTTGGCTACACCTGGGTCGGGGTAGTCCCAGAGGCGCAGCGAGACCAGGTGGCCGGTGTAGGCGACGGTGTAGGTCAGGCTGGCCGCGTTGAAGTAGCCTCCTTCATACGGCAGATGGTGTGAGTTCCACGGGTGCCAG
>JANXAG010000028.1 GCA_025062375.1 Anaerolineae bacterium
CCATAGTGGGATTGAAAGGTCGTTCAATCAAGTCTTGCAAACGCTCTTTTATGTGCCGCAATCGCACCATAGTGGGATTGAAAGCGGCGGGGAGGGCTCTATTTTGCTTCTGCGGAACATGCCGCAATCGCACCATAGTGGGATTGAAAATTCGCCCAATTTGACATAATCTACCCCCGCATAAGCCGCAATCGCACCATAGTGGGATTGAAATGGGCTAGGCTATTCAATGATGGTCACAATGGTGACCATCATGCCGCAATCGCACCATAGTGGGATTGAAAGCAATGTTGGCCTCTTCGTCAATAGAAATGTTATCAAAGCCGCAATTGCACTGGAGTGGGATTGAAAAATGAGGTTACAAGGGCTGAATTAATAGGCCTCTCCACCACCTATGAGGGGGATGAGTTTAACCTCATCCCCCTCTCTTATTACATGGCTTTTGTCCACTTGTTTCCCATTGACCAACACTACCCCCACAAGAGGCGAGGGTATTTCCAGTTTGGCAAGAATTTCTTCTACGCTTATACCTCCCTCAACCTCTACTTCTTTTCGGTCTCCAGCGTAGCGGCTCAAAATCCCCACTATCTTTATTTTCGCCACCCTCTATACCCCTATCCTTACAATCTCGGCAAGCCCAAGCTCCGCCAGTTTCTCAGGGGTGGGTATCCCGTTCTTGTCCCATCCTCGCTTTTGGTAATATGTGTCCAGAAGTCTCTGGATATCATCCCACTCCATGCGCTTCCCCTTAGTGGGACCATAAGTTACAGGCTCCTTATAGAAGCGCGGAGGCGGATAATCCCACTCCCTCCCGAAACCTTCCACCTCTCGTACCCAATACATCCGGGTCAGGTTCCAGACCCTTTCAGAGATCTTCATCAAATCTTCCCAGGACCGATCAATCCCGGTTATAGCTTTCAAAATAGGAGGATAGAGGCCCAGGTCAATGCTGAGCTCCACCCACTGGAGCCGACAAGCCCCAAGACAGTCAAAGAGGGGTCGGACGTGTTGAAGGTAGATGACCCTATCAACTTTGTCATCTGTAACAAGGTCGCGGCCTACCTGAAGGTCGTAGGTTATAGCCCACGAACGGTTGTGGTGAGCACCAACATCGCAGGTCATGTAGCTGAGAAGCATCGCAGGAGCATTGTGGCACTCGTAACCGCTCATTTCCATGCCCTTTACGTGGATGGCAAATTCTTCAGAGTTTTCACCCAATTTTTGAGAGGCATGCTTTACACCCTCGGCCAGCAGGTCCCCAATTCCTTCACGGCGAGCTATTTTCTCCAATAGTGTGAAAACCACCTGGGGATCCCCCCAGCGCAACTCGAGGCCTTCGGTTTCCTCTTTGGTCAATATCCCTTTTTCAAAACACTCAATCGCAAAGGCAATAACGTTGCCCACCGAGATGGAATCTATCCCAAGTTCATCGCAGAGCCAGTTAGCATAGGCTACATCTTCAATATCGGTAAGAACGCAATCCCCACCAATAAGAGCTGTGGTCTCGTATTCGGGGCCTTCTACATAGATGCTGTATTTCTTGCTGTAAGAATACTTGCCGCAGGGACTCGGACAACCAAAACACCCTTTATCGGTTATGACGATACGCTGCCGCATGGTCTCACCGCTCAGGCCGCTGTAATCCTCTAGAGCCCCAGCCTGGAAGTTGCGCACCGGAAAAGCCCCTACTTCATTGGACCAGACCGTCACTCCTGAGGTGCCATACCGAACCCATACTTCAAAGGCTTCGGAAGCTTTGCAGGCTTTAATGGCTTCGGTACCCAGGCGCAGGAGTGCTTGCGGATCAGCTACCGGGATGTCTCTGGTGCCATGAACAGCTATAGCTTTGAGCTTTTTAGCCCCCATAACTGCTCCGACGCCCCCACGCCCAGCTTGCCTCCCAAAGTCGTGGGTTATACAGGCATATTTTACCAGATTCTCACCAGCCGGACCTATCGTAGCGATCTGAAACTCTTCACCAAGACGCTTTTTGAGCTCTGTCTCAACGGTTATTGACCCTTTACCCCATAAGTCCGAAGCGTCCCGCAGTTCCACTTCATCATCGTTTATGTAGAGATAAACAGGTTTTGGCGAGATACCCTCAATGATGATGGAATCGTAGCCAGCGTATTTGAGCTCAGCCGTTAGATGGCCTCCAACGCTGGCTGAGGCATACCCTCCCGTAAGGGGCGATTTAGTGGTGAAATCCATTTTGCCAGCGCCTGGGGCTAATGTGCCAGAAAGAGGCCCCGGTGAAGCTATGATTTTGTTTTCAGGTCCTAAAGGGTCAGCTCCCCTGGGGACTTCGGTGTATAAAAAGTAAATGCCAAAACCTCTTCCACCCAGAAACTTTTCAGCTATGTGAGTAGGAGTGGGCTCCTTGGAAATCTGACCCGTGGTAAGGTTTATTCTGAGAATTTTTCCACCATAGCCATTCATTTCCGCCTCCTTTAGCACCGTGGTGTTGTGAAAACTTCCAGAGGCAGTGCCCTTTATTTACTCAATCCAGAGGACCCCTGGCCCACATACTTCAACGCAGGCTCCGCAGAGGTCGCACTCAAAAGGCACCGGGTAATCAGGATGGGTGAAGATTACCTGCTCCGGGCATTCTTTGACGCAAGCCATACATGCTATGCACTCATTGGGGTCAATATAATAGGCGCCCTTTTCGTTTATCTTCACCGCATCTACAGGGCAAACCTCAGCGCAGGTGCCACAGTTGGTACAGGTTTTGACTTCAAAGATGCCTGGCGCCGGGAACTTGGGAATTATAGCCAGACGAGCTTTTTTGGGGTTGTTTACGCCAAATTTCGCTAAACTGCAAGCTACAAGGCAAGCTTTACAGCCAGAACATTTGGAACTGTCAGCATGAAGGTAAACGGCCATGTTTCCCCCTTACATCTGGAGATAAGAATCGGCATATATTACTTTGTTCTTGAGGATCTGGATCGTCTTCCATACTGCCACCTGCTCCGGATCCTTCATGTCAACCACCGATGGATCCAGATCCTCGCCTGCAGCGGTAGCATCGTAAAGGGCGAGAAGAAGCTTGCCTATTGGGGTGCTATCATCCCGCTGCTCGATTATCCGGATAACTTCATTTTGCTTTTCATCCAGAGGGTCCAGGATAGCGGCGTCAAGCCCCGCAGCCATGAGCATAACCAGGTAAACCCTGTTTACAAGGCTGCGGTTTTCTTTGGGAACACGATTGGAAACGTTGGAAAGACCCACCACCGTCTTGGGCGGAGGATCGCTCAGGGCTTTGAAATAACGGATAGCTTCCACAGCATTAGGCACATGTTCCTGACACCCGTTAACGGTAAGGATAAGGGGATCAAGGTATATATTTTCCACAGGCACTCCCATTTCTGTGAGGCGAGGGATGATTATTTCCATAGCGATGTTGGCCCTATCCTCCGCACTCACCGGAATACCCGCTTGGGTCATAGTCAGGGCGATAACCGGGACATTGTATTTAGCTGCCAGTGGCCCAATGGAAGTAAGGCGCTCTTCTTCGGCCGATACGGAGTTTATCATGGCCTTGAGGCCCAGCTCCTGGCACTTCTTAAGACCAGCTTCTATGGCTTGGGGGTTCGTGGTATCCAGAGAGACAGGAGTTCCGGGGACAGCTTCATTGATTATCTCAATGAGCCAGGGCATAACCTCGTGGCCATCCTTCTTTCGCCGGCCAATGTTGAGGTCCAGCATATGAGCTCCGCCCATAACCTGGGCTTTGGCCAGTTCAATCAGGTAGGCAGGTTCCCGGTTGTCGATAGCCTGACGCACCCTGGGGGAAAGGATCTGGATGTTCTCTCCTATTCGGAAAAGCATTTTGCCACCTCCTTGTGGTTTATTGGGATGGTGCGTAGAAGCACCGTTTTGGTGATATAACGAGCCCCTTCTTCTGAAGCTTCTTTATGATCTTTGAAACCTCTTCGCTGTCAAGGCCAGTCATAGTGGCCACATCGCCGGGGCGAACGGGCTTACCCGCTTGCCGCATTGCATCCAGGACAATCTGCTCCTTTTCGGTAAGCTCAGTCATAATCTCACCCTCCTTATCCTCTGGATTCTTGAATTAATCTATCAACTTCAGCCACGCGGGCCTGCTGCGCGAGCCAGTATTCTGGATCGCGCTGTGCGTCAAGTTCCTCAACAGTTTTACCCTGTTGTTCAACCCAGGTAAAGTACTTGAGATTATGCCAACGGTTGCGCATCTCTCTGGTACCCTCGAAAATCCAGTCCAGTTTCTGCTTGTGGAATATGCTGACCAATCGGACAGCTGCTTCCACCTCATCCATTGGCCCATATTTTTCCGTAAGCTCTTTCATCACTGAGCGATAACGGTCAATTGCGTCGGTAAGGATGGTTACTATAACGTCGTCCTTTCCAAATCCGTAGAATTTAGCTGTTTTTATTGCCCCCAGGACATTGCAAACCCCGGATATCCCGAAGATCTGGGACATTTTCATCACCTTCTTCTCGGGGACACCGTATCTTTTTATCATCGTTTTCCAGCCAGCTTCCTCGGTTAGAAGCTGAAGGCCCATCTTGCATTCCAGATCATCAATGCCCATGAGAGCGTCCATGTTCCAGACGTTGTGGATCCAGGTGACGTGTTTATCACCTATGCCCTGGATATCGTGGGAACCGTAGCCATTGAGGGAAAGGGTTGGACATTGAATTGGTTCCAGCCCCACCACTTTACAATCATGCCAGACCTGTTTGAGCCGATCCCCAGCAGCGATGGTTCCTGCTGAGCCCATGGCTGAAACGAAAGCAGATATTTTACCCTTACCTATGCCCTGGGCTTTGAGTTCCTCTGCTAGCTCCACTATGGTGTTTCCGGTCACGTAATAGTGAAACCGGTAATTGCCAAACTCATCAAACTGATTGAGGACACGTATCCGTTGGGGGTCCTGGGCTACAAGCTCTTTGCACTTATCGTATATTTCCTTGATGTTGCTTTCAGAACCAGGGGTTGTAATGTAGCGGGCTCCGTAGGAGCGGATTAGTTCAAACCGCTCTTTGCTCATCCCTTCCGGCAAGATAACAATGCTATCAAAGTTCATCCGGGACCCAACCCATGCTCCCCCAATTCCATAGTTGCCGGTGCTGGGCCAAACCAAAGTGTGGAGGGCGGGATTAACCAGGCCTGCTATTTGTTTTTCTACCAGTATGGAGTATGCAGCACCAACTTTATGGCTCCCTGTGGGGAAATCTTTGGCGTAAAGCACCACGATGGGTGCTTCAACTCCGGTAAACTCTCTGGGGAGGACCTCATAGTAGATCCTATTGTGCCCATCGCGCCAGGTTATGTTGTAAAGGTTAACAGGGTCCAGTGGATCTTTAAGGCGAGCTTCAAGGGCTTTCTGGCGTATTTCAGGCTTAATTTTCCAGGGGTGAAGCATTTCCTCAAAGGTCGGACCCATAATCAGCTTATCTTTTGCCACCGGTTCACCCTCCTATTGAATCACACCTGCTCTGCGGAGAATATCCTCTACAGCTTTGTAAAGGGGGGAGGTTTTCTCCAGCTCTAATACAGGTTTCCCCACCAGGTCAAACTCCGCCATCTTCGGTTCGTTGGGAAGGGCTCCTATAAGTTCTAACCCCACTTCTTGAATTTTGTCCCTTAGCATTTCCGGGAGGTCGCCATTTAACTTATTTACAACCAGGTAAGCCTTGCGGATTTTTGTCCCCAACTCCCTGGCCAGTTCTACAATTCCTTTGGCCGCCATAATCCCTTTAATGGTGGGGTCGGAGATGACGAATAGAACGTCAACGTTCTGAGTGGTTTGGCGGCTTATGTGCTCCATCCCGGCCTCGTTATCTATAACCACGTAATCGTAATCGTTCTTAAGGCGGTCAATTACATTTCTAAGGATTGCATTGGCTGCGCAGTAACAGCCTGGTCCTTCGGGGCGCCCCATAGCTATAAGATCAACCCTATCGCCCTCTACCAGAGCTTTGCTAATGCGCAACTCCAGGTAATCAACTTTGGAAATTCCTCCCTGAAGAGCCCCTTTTTGGATCTGGGAGAGGGTATCTTCCCGGATATGGCCCACGGTTTCTGCCAGGGGCAAACCGAGGGCCAGATGGAAGTTAGAGCTGGGATCCCCATCTACGGCCAGGATTAAACCATTAGTGTTTTCTTTGAGGCATTTTACAACAAGAGCGGCGAAAGTGGTCTTACCCGTCCCTCCCTTGCCTGCAACTGCTATGGTTATGCCCATGATTTCTCCTCACCGTGGCTTTCGCCGTTAATTTTAATTATTAGTCCCACCGTTGTCAACCATTTGCCGGGGTTAAGGGTGGGAGTCGGTCCTGCTGCATAGGGGGGCCAGCTGGTTGCCATCCTTTAAACTCCTGACAATTTTCCCCAGCTGTTGAACTTTGGTAAGCTTTTTAACATGCTTGACACCTGTTTTCCCCCAGAGTATAATGAGCGGGGTCACCCAATTACTCCTTACAGTCCGAGGAGGCTGGTGATGTACGAAATTCTGGAAAAGCATGACCATTCCCCGGTCACCAAAGAGTTCAAAGTTTATGCCCCAAGGATTGCTTCCAAAGCCAGGGCAGGTCAGTTTGTAATAGTGATTCCATGGGAGAAAGGGGAGAGGGTCCCACTAACAATAGCCGATTTTAGCCCTGAAGAGGGATGGATAACGCTTGTTTTCTTAGTTGTAGGAAAAAGCACGAAGTTTATGGCCAGGATGAACTCCGGCGATCGCCTCTACGCCGTCGTTGGTCCCCTCGGTAAACCTTCGGAAATTGAGCGCTATGGCACAGTAGTCTGTGTGGGGGGAGGGCTTGGCATTGCTCCCATTTACCCCATAGCCCGTGAGCTCCGGAACGTTGGAAACTACGTTATTTCAATAATCGGCGCCAGAACTAAAGAGCTATTATTCTGGGAGGATAAAATCCGTTCCGTTAGCGATGAACTTATCGTCTGCACTGACGACGGTTCCTATGGCCGCCAGGGCGTTGTTACTGTGCCCCTCAAAGAGCTGCTGGAAAGTGGCCGCAAGATAGATGTGGTCTGGGCTATTGGCCCGGCAATAATGATGAAATTCTGTTCTCTTACCACCAAGCCCTTCGGGGTCAAGACCATCGTAAGCCTTAACCCTATAATGGTTGATGGCACCGGAATGTGCGGGGCTTGCAGAGTTGAAGTGGATGGGCAGACCCGTTTCGCCTGCGTGGATGGGCCAGAGTTTGATGGCCATAAAGTGGATTGGGACCTCCTTATGGCACGCCAGAGATTGTATTGCGACCAGGAAAAACTCGCTCTTGATTTATTTGAAAAGCAGGGGGCAGAATGTTGACGCCTGAGAAGGCTACTTTACCGCAGGGAATTCGCCTGCTGGTTACTCCTCTGCCACACACAATGGCTGTAAGCATGGTTTTCCTGCTGGGAGTTGGCTCCCGCTATGAAAGTGACCCTGAGGGAGGCATTTCCCATTTCATCGAACACCTTGTATTCAAAGGTACCAGCAACTGGCCCACAGCTAAGGACATCGCTTCCTCTATAGAAGGAGTCGGAGGAGTCATTAATGGAAGCACTTCGCAGGAGGTTACTTCTTACTGGATAAAGCTTCCCAAAGACCACTGGAAATTAGGCTTCCAGCTTCTGAGCGATATGCTCCTTAACCCTCTTTTTCGGGAAGAGGATGTAGAAAAGGAGAGAGCAGTAATTTTGGAAGAATTGCGGGGGATGAAAGATTCACCCGAAGATTGGGTTTTTGTTATGGCTACAAACCTTCTCTGGCCCGGCCATCCCCTGGGGAGGGAAATTATAGGGACAAAGGAAAGCCTTCAGAACCTCTCCCGGGAAAAGCTTCTGGAATTCAAATCCAGACATTATGTTCCAGCGAAAGCTGTAATAAGCCTTGCGGGAGCTATAACCTTTGAAGAAGCCTCAGAGGAAGCCCATCGCTGGCTATCAACGTGGGTGGGAGATTCATCCTTTACCTTTACTCCTGCTCCTCCTCCTTCCGATAGCCCGGCTCAAGCCTACGAAAGCCGTCGTGTTGAGCAAACTCATGTGGTCCTTACCTGGTACGGTTTACCTTTGACCCACCCCGATCGCTTTGCCCTCTCGGTTATGAACGCTGTTCTGGGGGAGGGAATGAGCTCGCGTCTCTTCACCGAGATAAGGGAGAAAAGGGGCCTTGCCTACAGCATAAGCTCTTACCTTGAATTTTTCACAGACTCAGGCGCTGTCGGAATAGCAGCTGGAGTATCCCCTAACCGTCTGGACGAAGCCCTGCAAGCTGTAGTAGAGCAACTTTCGCTATTAAAAACTCAAGAGGTAACCGGAAAAGAACTGACGAAAGCTAAGGAATTCGTAAAAGGCAGGCTTTTGCTCCACCTGGAGGATTCCCTCAGCCTCGCTTTCTGGTACGGCAGGCAAGAGCTTCTCCTTGGCCATACTATGACCCCTTCAGAAGTGATACAGGCTATAGATGCTGTAACCCCCCAGGATCTAAAGAGAGTAGCTGAAGAACTGGTAAAGGCGTCCCGAATGAAGCTTGCGATAATAGGCCCTTATCGGAAAGAAAAACACTGGATAAAAGTGGTGGAAAGCCTTGGCTCATAAAAAGCGCGTTTTAGTGGTTGATGATGAAATATCAGTGCGCAAGATATGCCAGTTTATCCTGCAGATGATGGGCTTTGAAGTAGAGACGGCTGCCGATGGAATGGAAGCGGTGGAAAAGGCCAGAGAAAAGCCCTTTGACCTCATTATAACTGACATCAAAATGCCAGGGATCAATGGGGTTGAAACCGCCAGGCTTATCCGTGAAATTTATCCCGACGTTCCCTGGATTGTGATGACTGCTTACGGGCAACTGGACCTGGCCCTCAAAGCCATAAGGCTGGGGGTCAATGGTTTCCTCCTCAAGCCCTTTACCCCAGATGAACTCAAGGCTCTCGTCTCCTACGTCATGGAAATGGACCAGCTGCGCAGAGAAAGCCTCCGTATCAAAGCTCTTTTGCCTCTCTTTGATATTTCAAAGACGCTTCTCAGCACTTTAAACCTGGAAGAGCTGGAGAACAAACTTCTGTTGACCGCCTGGAAAAGCCTTTCAGCCGATGGGGTGTGGATGTATGAAGTGGATTGGGACAAACTTCTGGGTAAACCGGTGGAATCTCTACCTCGCCTGACCCTGGAACTTCAAGCCAAGCTGATGAAAGCTCTGGAGAACAGCAGTTCTGCTATCCTCTGGACTCAGGAAAACCCCCAGGAAGTGGCCTCTCTGATGGAAAAGGCTGGCCTTGCTCAACTCCTGGCTGCTCCTCTGAAGGCCGGTGAAAGACTTCTTGGGTTCCTGGCGGTCTTCAAAAACCCGGGCTCTGCTCCTTTCCTCATGTCTGACCACGATTTTCTCACCATACTGGCGGGACAGGGCGCGATAGCCCTGGAAAACATTAAACTTTTTGAGCAAATCCAGAAGGCCTTCGTAGAACTGCAAGAAGTGGAAAGGCTCAAAAGCAACTTTGTGACTATTATCGCCCACGAATTCCGCACCCCCCTTTCCCTGATCCTGGGTTATGCCTCGATCTTAAGAGAGGAAATTCAGGATCCGCGCCTGAAAGAGTTTGCCGAAGCCATAACCCGCAACGCTTTACGCCTTTCTTCTCTTCTGAAGGATTTGCTGGATTTCAGACAGCTGGAAAAGAAAGCGGTATCCCTCCAGGTGGAAAGCGTTTTCCTGCCCGAACTTGTGGGAAAAGTGCTGGAAAGTTACGAACCTCTGGCCAATGATAAGAAACTTGAGATAGCCATAGATATACCACCTGAAGTCCACAGGGTCCAGGCTGATCCTGCGAAGCTAGAAGTAGTCCTGAGCAATCTTATCTCTAACGCTATAAAATTCACCCCGCCTGGAGGAAAAATAACGATAGGTGCAAGGCTTGGGGATAGACCCTACATGTTCGTCAAGGATACAGGAATCGGGATCCCTCCTGAGGAGAAAGAAAAGATTTTCCTCAGCTTCTATCAGATAGGGGAACCATTGAACAGAGGGCAGAAAGGATTTGGCCTGGGGCTTTACATAACTAAAGAGCTCGTCAACATGTGGGGTGGGCGAATATGGGTTGAAAGCGAAGTGGGCAAGGGCAGTACTTTCTGGTTTACCTTACCTTCCACGCGAAAGGAGGAAAATGTCGGCTAAGCGCTTAAAGAGCACTAATATTCTCGCAAAACTCATGCGGAGGCACTACTTCAAAGTCCGCTACCTTCATTTCCTGAGACCTTTAGCCTGGGTCACCAGTGGAGCTCCGGTGGAAATTCTGAGGGCTATGGGAATCGAAGCAGCTTATCCTGAAAACTATGGTGCTTTGTGCGGAGCACGTGGAGCTGGGACCCTCCTCAGCGAAGCGGCCGAAGCCCATGGTTATGCCCCGGAGCTCTGCTCCTATGCCAAAATCAACCTGGGAAGCATCTTTAACCCCGCCTCAGCCCCGATGCGCGGTTTGCCCAAGCCTGACCTCCTCATCGTATGCAATAACATTTGTGGAACAGTAGTTAAGTGGTTTGAAGCCCTTGCCCACCGCTACCGAATTCCCCTTTTCATCCTGGATACCCCTTTCCTCCACAACGGCCTTGAGCCGCATATTATCAGTTATGTTAAGAGTCAGCTGGAAGAAATGATTGAATTCCTGGAACGTCATACTCGCCGCCCCTTGAACTACAGGCGTTTCTGGGAGGTTCTGGAGCTTTCTAACGAGTGCGTTCACCTCTGGGGTGAAATAAGGAAGCTCTGCAAAGCTCGTCCCTCTCCTCTTAACGCCCCTGACCTTTTTGTCAACATGGCTGCTATTGTAGTTCTGAGGGGAACTAAAGAGGCGGTTGAATACTACAAGGCCCTCAAAGCCGAAGTTCAGGAGAGGATTGATAGAGGAGAAGGAGCAATACCCGAGGAGCGATATCGGCTCCTTTGGGACAACATAGCCCTGTGGAACCGGCTGTATCGTTTTTATTCCTACTTTGCCAAAAAAGGATGCTGTTTTGTGGTGGATACCTACACAGGGGCATGGGACAATCCAGTTGAGAGAGGGGAACCTTTGGAAGCGCTGGCAAGAGCCTATACCTCTGTCCTCTTGAACCGCAGCCTTTCCTACCGGGCCCGACAGATGATAGACCTTATCCGGGAGTACCAGGTGGATGGCTTTGTGATGCATTCTAACCGCTCCTGCAAACCCTATTCCCTTGGTCAATACGATATAAAACGCATCGTCACTGCTGAAACAGGGGTTCCCGGCCTTATTATAGACGCCGACATGTGCGATTCCCGCTATTATTCCGAGGAACAAATTCGCAACCGAATTGATGCTTTCATCGAGCAACTTGGAGGTAATGCGAAGATTGATAGGACATGAGTGGGCCCTGGAGTTTCTGGAAAACGCTATAAGACGTGGAGATGTTTCTCACTCTTACCTCTTCACTGGGCCGAGGGGGGTAGGGAAGAGGACTCTGGCTCTGGAATTTGCTAAAGCTTTATGTTGCAGGGTGAGTTTGCCTCCTTGTGGCCATTGCCGGGATTGCCGCGATGTGGCCCAAGGTCGCCATCCGGATGTAAAAGTTCTGGAGCCAGATAATAGTTCCATCAAGATTGAGCAAATTAGGGAACTGCAGAGAGAGGCTTTTCTGGCTCCCCACCGCAGTCCTTACAGGATTTTTATCATTGCCGATACAGAGAAAGCCACACCGGAGGCGGCCAACTCCCTTTTAAAAACCCTTGAAGAACCACCCCCTCACTCCATCTTTATCCTCACAGCCCTTTCGGCCGATTTACTTCTACCCACCATCGTATCCAGGTGCCAGGTCTTGAACCTGAGACCTCTTCCAGATGATCTGATCCGTGAATTTCTGGAAAAAAAGTGGGGGATCGAAAGTTCCAGGGCTTCCCTCCTGGCTCGTATTTCGGAGGGGTGTGTGGGAAAGGCTGTAGAATTTCTCAAAGAAGAAAGAACTTTTCGGGAACGGACGGAGGACCTGGAGGCTTTTCTTCGGCTCATAAAAAGTGATACAATTACAAGGTTAGAATGGGCAGAGGCCATCAGTAAGGAGAGGGAGGAAGAAAGAGTTCAGGAAATGGTGAAAAGGTGGATTTTAGCTCTGAGGGATATGCTTTTGTTGCTGGAAGGTATGCAGGATATGGTAGTAAATGTGGACTTCAAGGATGAACTGAGGGCAGTGGCGACGAAACTGGGCAAAGAGAAAATCCGCAGCGGTTTGAAGGATTTGAGGTTTATTCTGGAAGCTCTGAGCCGAAATGCTAACCTGCGCATTGTTCTGGATGTTCTGGTGTTAAAGCTGCCCGGGTTAGTCCAGGAGGGGTGATGAAATGCCGTTAGTGGTAGGGCTGCGTTTTAGAGAGGGTTGCAAGATTTACAGCTTTGATGCTACAGGTTTTGAGGATCTGGCAAGGGGGGACTACGTGGTGGTTGAGACAACTCAGGGCCGCAACATCGGGAAAGTTGTAATACCACCACGGGAGGTAACGGAAAAAGAAATAGAGACCCCTTTAAGGGGGATAATCCGCAAAGCTACTTCCTGGGATCTTGTGAGGATGGATTTTTACCGGCGGGAGGGGGAGAAAGCTCTGGATAGAGCCCGCGAGCTGGCCCGAAAATCTGGTTTAGGCATCAAATTGATAAGGGCGGAGTACAACTTTGAAGGGACAAAACTTAACCTGTATTTCACTTCAGAAGAAAAACTGAACCTTAAAGAGCTTGCTCAGGCCCTTGAGAAAGAATTGGATGTTAAGGTGGAATTTTTCCAGATAGGAGTGCGGGATGAGGCTAAGTTCATGGGGGGGATAGGGCCGTGCGGGCGCATTCTGTGCTGTGCTTCTTTCCTTACAGAGTTTGCCTCTATCTCTATAAAGATGGCCAAAGTTCAGGACTTGCCTATAAATCCTGCAGCTATTTCAGGATTATGCAACAGGCTTCTGTGCTGTCTTCGTTATGAGTATGAAATTTACAAAGAGTTTAAGGAGCGCTTGCCAAAAGTAGGGCAAAAAATAAAAACTCCTCAAGGGGAAGGGAAAATAACGGCTATCAACGTAATCAAAGAGACGGTAACCGTCCGGCTGGAAAATGAAACCACCATTGAGATACCAGTTTCGCAGGTGGAGCCCAAAAAGGGTTAACCGGCGCCATGATCAACGTGGCTCCACAATAAATTTTATGGCCGTCCTCTCCTGACCGTTTATATCAACTTCAGTGAAAGAAGGGATGCAAACAATGTCGTAGCCATCCAGGGCCAAATAGCCCCTGGCGATAGCTATAGCTTTTATGGCTTGATTGACGGCACCGGCCCCTATAGCCTGGACTTCCGCCCTTTTACTCTCCCTTATTACCCCTGCTATAGCTCCAGCTACTGCGGTAGAACGAGACTTAGCTGAAACTTTTATAATGGGCATTCCGCCTCCTTCGCACCGCCCCCAGAGGGCTGACTCTATATTAAATTTTACACCATTAAACGCCCCATAGCAAGCAATAGACGAGCGCCGGTGGCTGCTGCCTCGGCGGCTGGCATTCGCTTGAAAGATGGTCATGGCCAGCCACCTGGGGACGGTCGCTTTTGAAGCTTTCAATTTTGATGGTTGAAGTTTTGAAGATATAATAATTTACGATGAAAACTTCGCTGGGTCATAGGGTTTACTATTTTCGCACGGTAACTTCCACCCAGGACGAAGCTAAGAGGCTTGCCGAGGCTGGCGCCCCTGAAGGAACCGTTGTCCTGGCGGAAGAACAGACTGCTGGCAGAGGGAGATTGGGAAGAACCTGGATTTCCCCAGTAGGTTCTTCTATTCTTATGTCTGTAATCTTCAGGCCGCCCCTTCTCCCCCAACAAGCTCATCGCCTTACAATGATTGCTTCCCTATCTATAGCCGAAGCCATTGAGAGCTTAACACCCCTTAAAGTCAAGATAAAATGGCCCAACGATATACTTATCGCGGGGAAGAAGGCTGGAGGGATTCTTACGGAAATCCGGGCGCTGGAGGACCGTATCCTCTATGCGATAGTGGGCGTTGGTTTGAATGTGAATGTTAAAATTTCAGATTCGCCTCTTTCCCCCTTGGCACCCTATGCCACCAGCCTATCGGATGAACTGGGGTATGAATTACCTCGCTTCACCCTCCTTCAAGAAATCCTGCTTCGCTTGGAAGAGAATTACAGGGAATTAAGAAAAGGGCGAGACTTTCGGGGGGATTGGCTGGCAAGGCTTTACCCTCTGGGCCAGGAAATTTCAGTAATCACCCCTACCGGCATCTTAGAAGGGGTAGCTATTGACATAAACGAAGATGGAGCATTGCTGCTGGCTACACCCGAAGGGGAAGTAAAAACGGTATGGGCTGGAGATGTAACCATCAAGAAGGAGGTGAAACATGAAGAAAAAGACAATCCGTGACATAGACGTTCAGGGAAAAAGGGTTCTGGTCAGGGTTGACTACAACGTCCCTATCTCCGAAGGGCGCATAACCGATGACCGGCGCATAAGAGCCACTGTACCTACGATCCAGTATCTCCTGGACCATGGAGCTGCCGTCATTTTAATGTCCCATTTGGGCCGCCCGAAGAAGCCATCTCCGGAGTTCAGGTTGGACCCGGTAGCTCAGAGGCTTTCGGAAATCCTGGGGATTCCGGTCAAAAAACTGGACGACTGCGTCGGACCTGAGGTGGAGAAGGCGGTAAAAGAAATGAAACCAGGGGAGGTGATACTGCTAGAGAACTTGCGCTTCCATCCTGAAGAAGAAGCCAATGATCCTGAATTTGCCCGCAAACTTGCCGCTTTAGCTGACATTTATGTTAATGACGCCTTCGCCACCGCTCACAGGGCCCACGCTTCCACCGAGGGGGTTGCTCATTATCTGCCAGCTGTAGCCGGCTTCTTGATGGAAAGGGAGATTCTCTTCCTGGGCCTTTTGCTTTCCAACCCGGAAAGGCCTTTTGTAGCCATTCTGGGTGGAGCCAAAATATCCGACAAAATCGGGGTAATACAGAACCTTCTTCCAAAAGTGGACCTGCTCCTCATCGGAGGAGGGATGGCTAATACCTTCTTCAAAGCTTCAGGCTACGCTGTTGGCGATTCCCTCGTGGAAGATGAGGCTTTGGAGATAGCCCGCGAAATCCTCCAAAAGGGAGGGGATAAAGTTCTCTTGCCTGTAGACGTGGTGATAGCTGACCGTCTGGCACCCGATGCTTCTGTTAAGATTGTGAAACCCTGGGAAGTGCCTGCAGGATGGCGTATTCTGGACATAGGCCCCGAGACGGTTGAGCTCTTCAAAGAAAAACTTCGCCAGGCCCGGACAATTTTCTGGAATGGACCTCTGGGGGTTTTTGAGGTAGAACCCTTCTCCAGGGGAACTTTTGCTATTGCCCACACCCTGGCAGGACTGGAAGGCGTCACCACAGTAGTGGGTGGGGGCGATTCAGCCGCCGCTGTAGAAGCAGCTGGTGTTGCTGAAAAGATAACTCACGTTTCTACAGGCGGGGGAGCAAGTCTTGAATTCCTGGAGGGCAAGGAGCTTCCAGGGGTAGTAATCCTTGCCAATCCTTAATAGCGAAGCGGGGGAGGTTCACTCCCCCGCTTTTTTATACTACCAGCATGGACCAAAACCTTTTGGCCCTCGCATCCTGCCCCAGCCCCAGCCAACCCCCCTTTTCCAGTTATATGTGAACTGAAATTCCAGCATTTGCCTCTTTATGCTGAGCCATTTATCGGCCATTTCCTGGGTGATGTAGCCTTTTTGAACGAGGAAGGAAAGCCAGTCTTTTTCAAACTGCAGACACCGGTCCACGATTGTGGAGAGAGCAATGCCTTTTTCCTGAGCCAGCTGAGCGATGGTTTTACCATTGCGGAGAGCCGTTGCCAGCTCATCCGGGCTCATTCCTAAGATCTCAGCAACGGTCCGGAGATTGCACTCCCATCCCCGCCAAAATCCTTTAAACGGAACCGGAGCAGGGGCTTTAGGGGTTGGAGTAGGAGTGGGGGCCTGGGCAGAAGCTACTTTTACACCTGCACCAAGCAACAGCCCTATTACCACCACCGCCACTAAAACCGCTATCCACTTTTTCATAGTCCTACCTCCTTTTAATTTTTCCGGTTATAAGCTTACTGAACTGTTGTGAAGAAATTGTGAAGGGCTTATAAATTTTCTCCGGGAATGGTCTGCGGGGAACTTTCGGTCGCGGAAACTCGGGGCCTGCGGTTTCCGATGCTGAATCAGAGGAGCTCAGAAACTCTGGCCTCGCTTTGACAAGAATCCTGCAGAACTTTAAAATAGACCAAATTTCAATGCTGTCGGAGGTGAAAAATGCTTGAAACCCTAAAAACTTTCATTCGTTTTCCTTTCAAGGGTCCTGAATGGCCAAGCCGCTTTCTAATCGGTTCAGCCCTGGTGCTGGGAAGTTTTGTAGTTCCCATAATCCCCAGCATTTTCGTGCTCGGCTACGTGATAAGAATAATGAAAAAGGTGATCCAGGGGGAGGACCCCTCATTACCAGCCTGGGATAACTTTAACGAACTTATTGCCAATGGGGTTAAGGGTTTCATTGTCAGCCTCATTTACCTCTTACCAGGCTTCATATTTATCGTGGGGGGTTACATCCTTTATTTTCTGTCCCTTTTTGTTTCTTCCAGCCCCTCTGAAGGGGGGACTTTTGCCCCTTTGGTAGGATTGTTTTTATTAATGGCTGGCCTGCTTTTGGGCATTGTCCTATTGACTCTCGGTTCAATTCCACTTCCTGCAGCTATAGCTAATCTGGCCGCCAGGGGCAACATAGGCGCAGCTTTTGAAGTATCCGAGTGGTGGGCTCTCATAAAGGCCAATCCTTGGGGTTACCTGGGAGCGTGGGCAATATCTGTAGGCATAGGTTACATAGGTTACTGGATTTCCTTTTTGCCCTATTATACCATTGTTTTGTGCTGCTTTGTGCCCTTGCTCTTGGCTCCAGTTATCTTCTACGTTCTAGTGGTGGCGGGGGCTGTATTTGGCCAATTTTATCGGGAAAGCAGTTTTTCTATAAAGGAGATGGAATAAAAACCGGCAAAAGCTACCGCGGTGGTTTTAATGGTTTTACCCATCCAGCAGGCGAGGAGGAAGCGTAGAACGGGGAAACCGGAAGCCCCAGCCGTTATCCCGGCCAGATCAAAGATAGGGTTAGGGATTAGAGAGAGGGCGAATATGAGCCAGAAACCAAATCTCTTCATCCAGCCCTTTACTCTTTCATAGGTCTTGTAATCTTCAATGATGGCCCTTCCGCCGAGTCCGGCCAAGTATCCGCTTAATTCTCCCAGAGCTTCTCCAATCCCTGCCACAAGGCCAACTATTATGGGGCTGAGGACTCCCCCCATAGCAAAGACCACAGCCAGGCTCGGGGCCGGGAAGAGCACGGTGGCATTTCCCATAAAGCTTATCACAAACACTCCCCCGTAGCCGTAGGCTCCGAACCTTTGAATTTTCTCCCGAAAACTCAATATCGTAACTGTTATAAGGATGGCTAAAAGTATGGCCAGGATTGAGAGGAAAGGGTTCTTCTTCGGTTTTTCCATAGCCACATACCTCTTCAAGGGATAGGGGCACCGAGGCGGAATATTTTGGGGTCAGAGCCAAATCCCCGGGTAGCATTAACTGTATCCACCACGAGTTTCGCCTCTTTAACTATACGCTTAAAATCGTAAGAGCTATGGGCCACAAGGATGAGGACGCAATCGGCCCAGCGAAGGGTTTCTTCGTTTAATGGGCGAGAGTTCAACACGGTTTTCTCCCGGTTGAACACGTTACCTCCCACCTCAAAGGTGGGGATGTAGGGGTCGTTGTATTCTACCTTTGCTCCCTGCCGCAGGAGCAACTCAATTATCCGCTCAGCGGGAGAGTTACGGGGATCATCCACATCCTTCTTAAAGGCCACTCCAAGGGTCAAGATTGCGGAGCCTCTGACGGTTTTTCCCTGGCTTTCCAGAGCCTTATCCACCAGTTCTACTACGTGGTAGGGCATGGCTTCGTTCACCTCAGCTGCTAACTCTATGAAACGGGTGTGGAAATCGTATTCCCTGGCTTTCCAGGCCAGGTAAAAGGGGTCAACAGGGATACAATGTCCTCCAACCCCGGGGCCTGGGTAGAAGGGCATGAAGCCGAAGGGTTTGGTGGAGGCGGCCTCTATGACCTCCCATATGTCAATGCCCATTCTTTCGCAAAGGAGAGCCATTTCGTTGACCAGGGCTATATTAACGCTGCGGAAGATGTTCTCCAGGAGCTTGGTCATTTCAGCTACGCGGGGGGATGAAACTTTGAAAACTTGGGGGCAAAGCTGGGATAAGAGCAGAGCAGCCAACTCGGTGCAGAGAGGGGTCACCCCACCCACTACCTTCGGGGTGTTTTCAACGGTATGGAGTCTATCTCCCGGGTTTATACGCTCGGGAGAGAAAGCCAGATAGAAGTCTTCTCCGACTTTGAGGCCTGAGCTTTCCAGGATCGGGCGCACGAGTTCTTCTGTGGTTCCTGGGTATGTGGTGCTTTGAAGGATGATGAGGTGACCGGGACGCAAATAAGGGACAAGGCTTTTGGATGCACTTTCTATGAAAGATAGGTCCGGGGTTCGCCAGCGGTCAAAGGGGGTTGGCACGCATATGAATATAGCGTCGGCTCCCTGAGCTAAGCGGTAATCGGTGGTGGCCTCAAGTTTACCTTCTCTGACCAGAGGGGCGATTTCTTCGTGAGCGATATCCTTAAGGTAGCTTTGTCCCTGAGCTATGGCCTGAACCTTTTTCGGGTCCAGGTCAATGCCTATAACCCTGAATCCCTTGCTGGCAAAGCCCTTAGCCAGGGGGAGACCTACGTAGCCAAGGCCGATTACGCTTATAATTGCTTTTTTGTTCTTTATTTTCTCCTCTAAGCCGAATTTTCCCATCATTAACCCTCTTTTCTGAAATTAAGGGGCCCTCGCTAAGGTTATCCCCCACACCCGTTTAGCCCCCGCTTCTTTAAGGGCAACGCCACATTCTTCGAGGGTTGCTCCTGTGGTGCAGACGTCATCCACCACTATTAAGTTTTTCCCCGCCACTTTAAAGGGGTTGGCTCTAAAGGCTCCTTTAACGTTTTCTTTCCTTTCCTGGGCATTCAAGCCCACTTGAGGGCGGGTATAACGGATTCGTTCGAGGGCTCCGTCGAGCACAGGGATCCCCAGATGTTTGCTGAGGCCTTCTGCCAGCAGGGCTGATTGATTAAACCCTCTTTCTCGATAGCGGGAAGGATGAAGAGGGACAGGTATTATACCCTCAGCCTGGACAGGGTTCCGGAGGATTCGGGAAGCCATGAGCTCTGTTAGAGGGGAGACGAGAGCAGTTTTTCCCTGGTATTTTATAAGGTGAACGACTTTCTGGATAGGGCCTTCAAAGTAGGCTACAGAGATTATTCCCTCAAGGGAATGGGGCTCGCGGGCGCAGGAAGGACATATCCCCCAGTCTTCCGCAGGATTTCCGCAGAAACGGCAATGCGGCTCTTTTAAAAATCGGATGGCCTTTAAGCAATCATCGCAGAACCATTTACCCCAGCTTCCGCATCCTCCACACCTTGGGGGGAAAAGGAGGTCCAGGATTGAATCCAAAAACCAGGCCATTTTAGAAACCCATTATCCCCTTGAATACTCCAGAATTTTTAATGATGATGAGGCCAGGGCCTAATAGCACTATGAAAAGGGTGGGGAAAATAAAGAAGACAAGGACGATGATCATTTTGATAGGTGCCTGGCGTGCCAGTTCTTCTGCCCTTTGACGACGGCGGATGCGCATCTGGTTGGATTGAATCCTCATGACCTTAGCTATGCTGGCTCCTAACTCTTCGGCCTGGATTATGGAGGCTATGAAGCCTGTGAATTCTGGAAGGTCAATCCTGGCGGCCATGCTGCGGAGAGCGTCGTGTCTTGATCTTCCAACCCTGACTTCACCCAGGAATCTGGCAAACTCTCTGGCCAATTCGTTATCCCACTTTTCCACCACTTTGGCTATAGCCAGGTCAAAGCCGAGGCCCGCCTCAACGCTTACGGTTATAAGGTCCATGGCATCGGGTAGGGTTTTCAAAATTTCCTTTTTCCGCGCTTTTACCCTTTGTCCGAGCCAAAAGGAAGGGATGACGAAACCGAGCAGTCCCATGAGGATAAGAAAAACCAGCCCCCTGGATACGGGAACATGGGCTATTCTTGTAAGGAGAAAGCCTGCGAACCCCAGCAAAACTCCGGCTAAGACCCTGAAGCCTATAAATTCCACTGCTGTCCAGTTATAGGGGTTACCGGCCCTTTCTAACATCCGGGCGGTGTTTTCCATCATGGTTTTGGGGGTAAAGCGCATAATGGTTCTGGCCAAATTTCGGAGTAAGGGTTTCAAAACACGCTCGCTGAAAGGCTGAGAAAGCTCCAATTCCTCTAAAGTCAGAGGCCTCGTCCCATATTCTTCCAAGCGTTCTTGAATTGTAGCCGTAGTGGCCGATATGGAATATAAGCCCAGGAAAAAGATAAGCACCCCGAGGCCCACACCCAGAGCCACCACCAGGGGCAAAAGGCTACCCATAATTTCCTCCTTTCATACTTCAATTTGCGTCACCTTGCGAATGAAGAAAGCTCCAATCAACATCATGAAAAGGCCTACGCCCATTAATATTAACCCACATGGATCCGTGAAGAGATTAGAGATGTAACTTCGGTTTATCAGGTAAATTATCATGGCGAGGCCGAACGGCAGGAAGCCTATGACGTAACCTGTCAATCTCTGCTGGGCAGTGAGAGCTCTGATTTCTCCCTGAATCCTTACCCTTTCCCGGATGGTCTCGTTTATGGTGTCAAGTATATCGGCCAGGTTTCCTCCCACATCGTGCTGAATGATGATCGCGGTAGCCATAAGATCAAGGTCATCGCTTTTGACCCTTCTCACCATATTGTTCAAAGCTTGCTGAATTGGGAGTCCAACATCCACTTCGTAGACTACTCTACCAAATTCCTCCGAGATCGGAGGAGGCATCTCTTTGGCTACGGTTGCCATAGCTTGAAGGAGGCTGTAACCGGAGCGCATGGAGTTAGCCAGAAGGGTTATAGCGTCAGCCAGCTGGCTGTTGAAAGCTTTCAAGCGTCTCTGCTGGGCCATTTTGACAAATAAACGAGGCAGGTAAAAGCCCACCGCAGCTCCAGCAACTCCCATAATGGTGGAGCGGTAATACAGGAGGTAAGCCAGCAATCCAACTCCCAAAGTGCTCAGGAGGGTGAAAGCCAGAAATTCAGAGACCGTCAGCTTAAGGTTAGCGCTGGCTAACTCCCTTGCAATGCCCTCCCCGAAACGTGTCCGTCGCACAAGGCTGTCAAGTCCGGGGATAGCTCTCCTTTCAATCCTTTGCTCTCGTGCTGGCCCTGTGATTATTTCTCGGGCTGCGAACCGGTCAAGCCTTTCTTCTATAACCTTAGCTGGGGCGGAGACTATCTGAGCTATCCCCCAGAAAATGAAGATTATCCCCAGCCCCAGAGAAATTGCTGCCACGAGGGCTAAATTCATCCCTTACCTCCTTATTCCCACTTTAACGCCGAAGATCTCCGGTGGAAGGTATATTCCTGCGGCTTCAATTTTCTCCATGAACTTTGGCCTTACGCCTGTAGGCCTCAGGCGGCCTATTATCCTGCCATTTTCTATGCCCTGCTGTTCAAAGACGAAGATGTCTTGCAGAACTATGGTGTCCCCTTCCATTCCCTGGACTTCGGTCACTTGAACTACCTTGCGGGACCCATCCTTCATCCTTTCCATGTGGATTATGAGGTCCAAAGCTGAGGCTACTTGCTGGCGTATGGCTTTAATAGGGATTTCAACTCCGGCCATGAGAACCATGGTTTCAATGCGGGAGAGGGCATCCCTTGGGGAGTTAGCGTGGAGGGTGGTGAGAGAACCATCGTGGCCGGTGTTCATGGCCTGGAGCATGTCCAGCGCTTCGCCGCCACGCACCTCCCCCACTATTATCCGGTCTGGCCTCATCCTGAGGGCGTTTATAACCAAATCCCTCATGGTTACCTCGCCTTTGCCCTCAATGTTGGGCGGACGAGTCTCAAGGGTCACCACGTGTTCTTGGCGAAGCTGAAGTTCTGCCGCATTCTCTATTGTGATGATGCGCTCATCATTGGGGATGAACCCTGAAAGGACGTTGAGGAAAGTGGTCTTACCTGAGCCTGTCCCTCCCGATATAACGATGTTGAGTCTTGCTATGACGCAGGCTTTGAGGAATTCCATAACTTCGGGGGTTACGGTGCCCAGTTCAATGAGTTTTTCTACGGTGAAGGGTATTTTGGCAAATTTTCGGATGGTCAGAACTGGCCCTATAAGAGAAAGAGGAGGAATTATGACGTTTACACGGGAACCATCTGGGAGGCGCGCATCCATATAAGGGCAGCTTTCGTCCACCCTTCTTCCCAAGGGGGCCAGGATTCGGTCTATTATTCGCATGAGGTGATCGCTGTCTCTGAAGGTTATATTGGTTTTCTCAATTTTCCCATCCCGTTCAATGTAAACCTTATAAGGCCCATTGACCATGACCTCGTTTATGGTGTCATCGTTAAGGAGCGGCTGGATTGGCCCGTAGCCCAAGATTTCATCCATCAACTGGTTGAAAAGGCGGTCCCTTTCAATGCGGCTGAGGAAAATATGCTCCTCAGCCAAAACATCGTTCAAAATCTGGTCCACTTTCCTGCGGATTTCTGCCTCGTTGATTTCAACTTTACTCAGGTCTATTTCCGAAATGAGCCTGTCCTGCACTCTCTGGAAGATGTATGTAAATTTGTCCATTTCAGTGGTGACAGGAGGCCGAGCGAATTTTTTAGGCTCCGCAGGTTTTTCCTGCTCCATCCTTTCAAGCCTTTTAAGAAGCGACATAGTCTCCTCCCTTTTGCTGGATTTTCTGAGCCAGCTTTGAAATGCTTTCTGAGAAAGCTGAGCTTCGTTCCAGGGAATAAAGTGGGACTCCACGGTTCACTGAAAATAGAACCCGTCCCTCAACATTGGGGATAACAACTTCAATGGGGTGCTTGAGGCTGGATTGGATGTCCTTGGCGCTTATCCCGCTGCGCCTGTCATCCTTGTTGAGCACCAGGAGGATGTTGTTGATGGGATATTTCAGAGCCTCAAGAACCTGGAAGAACTGTTTCACCCCCTTTATGGCCGTGAGTTCTGGGGTCGTAACAAGCAGGATGAAATCGCTTGCCTCCAGGGCGGTGATGGTTATATCGTTCAGGAAGCTCAGGCAATCCACGATGGTGTAATCAAAGGCTTTTTTGAGGGTGGAGAGGATTCCTTTCACGAGCTCCGGATTTATGTAGTCAGCCATCTCGGGGCGGGGAGGAGCGAGAAGTACTTTGACCCCGGATGGGTGAGCAAGCATTGCGCTCATAATAGTCTCTTCGTCCAGAGAGATGTTCTCGGAAACGAGGTCAGCGATATGGCGGCGGGGTTGAAGGTTAAAGATAACATCCTGTCCCCCGAACTGGAGGCTCAGGTCTAAAAGGGCAACACGGGAGTTACTTTCTGAACTTAGAGCTACGGCTAAATTGGCGGCAATGGTGCTGGTGCCCACTCCACCCTTGGGACTGAAGGCAGAGATAATCTTGCCGGTCTTTTCCGGTTTTTCTTTTTGGACGGTTGGTTTGGCAGGAGTCACTACCGGACGGCTTTTCCCGAGTTCGTAAACCCTTCTTATGGCTGAAATAAGTTCATCGCTGGAGAAAGGCTTTATGAGGAACTCCCGGGCGCCTGCCAGCATTGAACGACGCATGTAAGCAGGCTCTCCCTGGACCGAAATCATTATAACCTGCGCTTCAGGGACTTCGCGGGATATTATTTCAGTGGCCGTTATGCCGTCCATCCCCGGAAGGTTTATATCCATCAGGACGATGTCAGGACGAAGTTTACGGGCCAGTTCTACGCCTTCTTCCCCAGTAGCTGCCATTCCCACAATTTCCATGTCCGGTTCAAGGGAGAGAAGTTTCCGCAGGTTCTCCCGGGTTTGAGGTATATCGTCAATAATGAGAACTTTTATGCTCATCGCATCAGCTCTCCAGCTCTGTATTCATAGGTTTGCTCCAGTTTCGGAGGAATTGGGATGTTGAAGCGGCGAAGGATGTATTCCAGGGTGACAGCTTCCGTGGAAACAATATTTTTGTCATCAGGATTGCGGAGGGCCAGGTCTACAATTGCGCCGATTTCTCTCAGGTATTTGAGGACCAGAGCATCTTGCTGGGAAAGTAACAGGGTTATATAGTTGTAGGAGATTCCCTGGTAGGTGGGCTCAATTTCTTCCGTAGGGGTTATCTCCGTTCGCAGACCGACGCTGAGGACCGGAATGTTTTGAAGGGTTAGTTGTGTTACGTGCCTTGGGAGTTGCTCGCCTGGGAAGCCTTCAGGACACGGTTCCTTACATTGGGTTTCCCTATCCACATCTAAGAAATCAATTCCCACCAGAATGTCCACATAATCCCCGGGCTGTATGGAATAGGCGACAGAGGAGAGCTCATCAACTCTTATGGTGAAGGCCACTTTCCCAGGAGGGATCATGTAGATGGGCTTTTCCCGGAGTATCTTTTCTTTGGTTGTGAGCATTTCCTCGGTTATTATATCTCCCCGGTATATATCCACCGCTGCCAGCTTACCTCTCGTTTTCTCCAAGGAGGCAAGGGCGTCGGCGGGGACTTCGGTAACGGGTTTTTCCATAAGGGTGATAGCATCGGGAACAATGGGCATCCCTGCAGGTAAATCTTGAACCGCCACCACTACTTTGCGCGTTGGGATCTGGGCTGGTCCTGGCTGCTGGACCTGCCTGCTCATCAGGAAAAAGACCAGGCAACCTGAAGTTAAAGCCAGCAGTATACCAATTACAAGTAGAAGTCTTCCCCTCATCAGCTTGACCTCCTGACAAAGTGACGGAGTCTATTAAGAGCCATTGCCAGGACCCCCAGAGCAAGGCCTGCGGCCACTACCCACCAGGCATTGCCTGTTTTAGGCAGGCCCTGGACTCTTGTGGGGGTAGGGGTTTGAACTGGGCCCAAAATTCTGGCTTTGAGGGTTACCCTTACAGTGCTTCTGCCATCCAGGAACACTTTTGTTTCTCCTTCCACTATCCTCATGCCTGTTATAGAGATCTCTCCTACTCCATAGCATAGACCGTGAATTCTAAACAGGCCATCGGAACCAGTAGCCGTTTGGGTTTTCCACCCGTTCCCTTTCAATTCTACCACAACTCCCTGAAGGGGGGCACCTGTATCGGCATCCTGAACCAAACCTTCAACAGCCGAAAGGCAAATGGCTCCTGGAGTGGGTGTAGGCGTGGGAATAACAGGTGTAAAAGTAGGGGTAGGGGGCTGT
>JANXAG010000029.1 GCA_025062375.1 Anaerolineae bacterium
TCCCTTTTTGAGGTTTCTGGGGGCACATCCCCCACGCCCCCTGGACCCTCAATCTCCCCCACCCTCGTGGGCTCAAGATTCGCCACGGTTTAATGTCCCACCCGCTGATGAGCTGTAAATGATGGCCGTTTGTCCCCATGCCGGCTGACCAGATACTTGAGCAAAGCTCTGGCCCCCAAGTAAAACCACTGAGGTTGACTAAAGAGGAAAGGAATTAAGGCCCTCACGAACTCATCCCGCGAATAAGTAGCCAGCACCCGCAAACTGCGGTGGTTCAGGAGCCCAAGAAGCCGATCGTAATCTTCATTGGAAAAGGTATCTAATAGACACCGAAGCCAGGCATGTAAAGAGAGCTCTCGCTTAAGAGCACGCCATTTTTCCCCTGGTTCAACCCTTCCATCGAAAGTCAGAGCAATAGCAGAGGCTGCTCTTAACCCCGCTACTACCCCCCCAACAGTGGTATTTTTCATGTGCCCGGCTGCATCCCCCACAAGGATCACCCTATCTGCCCCGCATCGGCCCATTATTTCAGTTCCTGGGAGATAAAGGGGAACAAAAGCCGACTGAAAATTATCAGGCTCCCACGCATGGGAAGAGAGAAATTCGGTTAAAACTTTGCGCGCTTCCTCCATTTCATCAGCCGCAAGACCTACCACCCCAGTATGAGGGGACTCTGGTATGAGCCAGAGGAAAAAGCGAGTTTTGTCCCGGTCAAACCAAACCCTTACTTTCTCCCCAGAAACCGGTTTCGGGAAATTAACTTTAGCCTGAATCACCGCAACAATAGGAAGAGACCTACAGCGTAAACTTCTGGCCACAAGGCTTTCTGTCCCATCAGCGCCTACGAGAGCGAAAGAGGACACAGCTTCCTCACCTCGCTCGGTTTCAAAACGAAGCAAAAAGCCTTTTTTCTCTGCCTCCATTTCTTTAAGGCGGTAACCCCAATGGAAATTAACCCCTGCTTCCATCGCTTTCTGGAGGAGAAGACTGATGAGCTTCCGACGTTCCACTACAAGATCCGGCTTCTTGAGGGTAACGGTGGTAGAGGAGTTAGCAGATATAAGTTCAAACTGCCACACCCTATTGAGAATAGTTTCATCAGGAGGGAAGTCTAAAACCTGAAGGAAATAAGAAGTGAGGATAAGGGTGCGAGGAGCCGGATTCAAAAAAGATTCTGCTTCATAAAGGTGGACTTTGGCCCCCTTCCTGGCCAAACGGTAAGCAGCATAAAGCCCAGCGGTAGACGCTCCCACAATATGAACAACTTTCCCCACAAAACCCTCCGGGCCCTTCAGTAAGGAAATTTCGCATTTTAACTAACCATTTAGGGGATTACAAACATGGTGCCGATTGCCTCGGCTATGACGTTGCCTTCGCAATCCTTGGCGCTGGCCTCAGCTATCAGGAACCGCCCACGATCGCGCGTAATTTTGCTCTCTATATGAAGAGGTTCTTTTATCTTGGCGGGCTTGCGGAAACGAATTTCTAGCTTTCCGGTAACCGTCTTTTTACCATGGAAAAGCGCCGCCCACCCTAAGGCTTCATCAAGAACAGTGCTTAAAATTCCTCCGTGAACAACCCCTGGCCAGCCCTGGTGTTCAGGTCCTGGGATAAACTCGCAGCGCGCAGTCCCTTCCTCGTTTTTGAACCTTAATTTGAGGCCTATAGGATTACTTTTCCCACAGCCAAAGCATTTATCGTAATCAGGTAAAACTTCAAAGCCCAGGCTTTCAATCTCCATCGCCCCTCCTCAACACCACCCGATTTTATCAAAACTTTCCTCCCAGCACAAATAGAAAAATTTCACCTTCAGCCGAGCTCCAGGAATGATAAGGAAGGGCTGATTTTTAGCGGGGTCTACCCCATCCGTAATTGTTGTCAAAAAGGACCCTGTAAGCGATCAGCTTTCTTTTGTGAGGCGACGCTTTTATCTCTTCTAGAACCCCTATTCCTGTTAAGCGCCTAATAACCATGAAGATAAACATTACGGCTGCGGCCGCTACATGGGGGAAGGGATAATCCTGGAGCCAGGCGAAGAAAGGTAAAGCTAACACTCCTACAGCTACTCCTAACCCTAAAGCCCTGGCGAAAAAACCGAGGGCATAAAATACGAGAGAGAGCCCCATAGCCTTAGGAACGAGTAAAAGCATCGCCCCAAGGGCCGGGCCCATCCCTCTTCCACCCTGGAACCCCAGGAAAACCGGCCAGTCATGCCCTGCTACCACTGCCACCGCACTTGCAGCTTGAATGTAAGGAGGAAAACCCAGTTTTTGAGAGAGCCATACCGCCGCAGCCCCTTTACCAATGTCCAGAAAAGCCGCAATTGCCCCTTCCAGCTTCCCTACAGAATGCCAGAGGTTGCTTCCCCCTACATTCCGGGTCCCCACTTTACGGAGATCAACTCCTCTGAGCTTCCCAATGATGAAAGCAAAGGGTACAGAGCCCAAAAGGTAAGAAAAAACCACCCACAAGATGCCCTCAAGCATCTCTCCCTCCGAAAATTTTCTACTCTTCACACCAGAAAGCTATACCTACAAGACCGGGGCCAGTGTGTGCCCCCATAACTGGAGTGAACTCTGTGACGAAAAGTTCCGCACAATCAAAGCGCTTCTCCAGTTCCTCTTTGAGGTAAAGAGCATCCTCAAGGGCATCTCCGTGCATGACAGCCATGTGGACTCTGGAACGGCCAATCTTTTGCTCAGCTATCTTCAGGAGCTCCTGCAGAGCCCTCGCACGGGTACGAGGTTTGGACCAGGCATCTACCACTCCATCTTTTATGTAAAGAATAGGGCAGAACTGAAGAGCGGAGCCCAGCAGGGCCGAAGCTAAACCAATCCTACCCCCGAAGTAAAGATACTTGAGAGTGCTGAGGAAAGCAAACACATGGGTTTTAAGGCCTATTTCTTCAACTCGCTTCAGTATGACTTCGGGTTCAGCTCCTCTGCGAGTGAGCCTCGCTGCTTCAAGAACTACGAGGCCCTGGCCAGCGGCTGCTGTATGGGCATTTGCTACATAAACCTTAGCTCCTTCCACCATCTGCGCTGCAGTCTGAGCGGCCCCGTAAGTGGCACTCAAGTTAGGAGGAAGGTGGATGGAAATTATCACTTCGGCTTCTGAAGCCAGAGAAAGGTATGTCCTGAGAAAATCCCCCACGGAAGGAGCCGACGTCTTAGGCAAAGTAGAACTTTCCTTCAACCTCCTGTAAAGCTCCCTTGAAGAAATATCAACCCCATCCCTGTAAGTTACGCCGTTCCAAAGCAGATAAATGGGCACAACTTTTATATCGTATTCCCTAACCAGCTCCTCTGGCAAGTTTGCCGAAGAATCCGTAACAATTGCTATCCTCACCACTTCACCCTCCCAAAAGACCAAAATTTGTTTTCACAAAAAAACCCACCCCCTTAGCTTGGGGATGGGCTCACAAGGGTAATATCTCTGACAAAATTTAGAAGTTTTTCCCTATCCTCTTCCCCCAGCCTTTTCACTTCGTTCACATATCTTACAATATGACCGTTGAAAGCCTTCCCAAGTTCCTTTTTCCCAGACTTCCATATGTACCCAAGAACGAGCCCGGCCAGGAGAAGAAGGGCCGTCTCTGTGGTATTGAAGGAAGTTAAAACTTCCCTAACAACAAACAATGTCTGGGCAGCCTTGCGAATAGTCCAGAGCGCAAGGATCAGGGCCAGGAGTAATTTAGCACAGAAAATCAACGGATTAGATACTCTGGACAGTTCCCCCAGGGTGTCCTTAACGATAGCTTTGGCCCCTTTCAACTCAGCCTCCTTAAGACGCTCAAACAATTCCATACGGATATTCTCCCAATCCTTTTTAGAACAACTGTTAAGGGCATTGAAAGCCAAAAGCGTCGGTTTAAATTTGACTTTGGATCGCCCTGGGGTTTCCTCAGCCCTGTCTACTTGGTGGACTACTTCTAAGTAACCTTTTTCGGCAAGAAACGTGAGAATATCATAAGCCGTCCACGGGCTCACCCCCAGAACTTCAGCCACTTTCGTATAATGGACCGGCTCCCCAGTAGTGCTATGCAGTTCCACTACAGCCTTGAGGAACTCCTGGCGCCGTTTCGTAAGCACTTTTACCCTCCAGCTCTCCAATAAAAATTATAATTCAAGAGCCAAAACTAAGGCAAGCCAAAACTTTGATTGCCATCCCCATGGCCGGTGAATCTGTGATCCACTTCACTGCTCATTTAAAAGGCCAAAAAGAGCTCCCTTCCCGCTAAGAGCACCGATAACAGCTAAAAAACCTATTTCCGCCCTACCCTTGCACCACTTTCCCATTATCTAAAAATCCCTCAGAGCTCGCCTCAGCCCTGTAGGCCCGTTCGTGGGTAAGCGCATACCCACTTAGCTTTAAAGCTTTTTGCTTCCCTAAGCCTCAGTGTTATAATTGAGCCAAAATTGGCCCTACTGGAGCGGAGATGAAGTTAGGTCGAAGAGAAAAATTCTTCTTCACTCAATTTTTCCTGCTTTGCCTGGCTTTTTCCCTGCGATTGTACAGACTTGATTACCACAGCCTCTGGGCAGACGAAGGCAACAGCGTCGCTATGGCTCTCAGAGACTTTTCCTCCATAGCTTTACATTCTGCTGCAGACATTCACCCCCCTCTTTATTACTGGTTTCTCAAGCTATGGACAACCCCCTTGGGTATCTCGGAGTGGGCCTTAAGGGCTTTGTCAGCCTTTATCGGAACCGTCCTGGTGGCTTTAATTTACGCTCTCGGGAAAGAGCTCTGGAACGAGAAAATCGCCTTAACGGGTATGGCCTTAGCTACCTTTCATCCCTTTCAGGTCTATTATTCTCAAGAAGCCAGGATGTATATACTCGTAGCCCTCTTGGGCGCCCTTTCTTTCTGGGGAGCTTTAAAGTGGTGGCGAAAAGAAAGCCTCTGGGCAGGAATCTTATTTGTCCTAGCTACCGCTCTGGGCCTGTATACCCATTACTCTTTTCCTATCCTCCTGATGGCAGAGAATCTGGCCTTCTTACTTTTCCTGTCAACCAATCACCCAAGGAAAAGGGCCAGAGTTAGAGGATACATAGCCCGGTGGCTTCTGCTTCAGGTTTTGCCTTTTGTTATCTATGCGCCCTGGATACCCACAGCGCTGTCAAGGTTAACTTCCTGGCCGGCGATAGCTGAGTATGGAGTTTCTACAGCTTTGTGGGAAACTTTGAAGGCCATCGCCTTTGGCCCTGCCTCTGGATTGCCTGCGATTGCAACCTTAGCTGTGGGCTTAGTTCCCATTATCGGTTCAGTACTGCACAGGAAAGAAAATTGGCAGACCATAGTAGCTCTTTGGGCTTGGCTGTTAGCCCCTGTTTTCATGATGATATTTTTAGGGTTGTTCCGGGGGGCTTACCTCAAGTTCCTGCTTTTATCATCGCCTCCTTTCTGCCTGCTTTTGGCTTTGAGCATAAATGATTCAGGAGGACTGCGCCGCATATTAGGGGCTTTCTTTCTCGCCGGGCTCCTTTTTTCCTTCTCCACGGCTTTAAGGGATTTCTATTTTTACTTCACTAAGGATGACTACCGAAGCATAGCTCGCTATATAGAAGCCACGGAAAAGCCAGGGGATGTCATTATCCTGAATGCTCCCGGGCAGATAGACGTTTTCAGGTACTATTACAAGGGGAAACTGCCCGTATGGCCCCTTCCCCGAGAGAGACCCCCCGACCGCCACAGGTTAGAGGAAGAGCTGGCCATTGTAACTTCCCACCCCGGTAGAATCTTTGCGATACTGTGGGGTGAAAAGGAAGCGGATCCCGAAGGGATTGTGGAGAACTGGCTTGAAAGGCACTCCTTTAAAGTGGGAGAAAGCTGGCGAGGAAACGTACGGTTCGCCATTTACATGGTGCCAGAAAAGCAACTTTATGAAAAAAGCCTGGAAGGAAAAGCTTTCGGTTCCCCAGCACTTTTCCGCCTTACCGGTTGCCTTATAGGGGCACAGGAGGTGGAAAGCGGCAACGTTCTGCCCGTTATTCTCACCTGGCAAGCGGAAAGATCCACTACAAGACGTTACAAAGTAACCCTCCAGCTTTTGAACTCCAACGGGTTAATAGCCTCCCAATACGATGCTGAACCAGAGGGCGGACGCCGTCCCACTTCTTTCTGGGAGCCCGGCGATATAATTATAGATAACATCGGCTTACTGGTCAGACCTGGAACACCACCAGGTCAGTATACCCTCATATTGGCCGTCTACGATGCCGAAACAGGGGAACGTCTGCCAGTACTGGGGAAAGACCATTTAACCCTGGAGAACATAAAAATCCTGAAGCCCTCCCAGCCGCCTCCCATAGAAGCCCTGGGTATAGTCCATCGCCGGAATGCCCGCTTCGGTCCCTTTGAATTGCTCGGATATGATTTATTCAAGCTGGGGTTTGAACATTTAACGGATGCCCCCATTGGGCCTGGGGATATAATAAGGGTAAACCTCTACTGGCAGGCTCTTCTGAAACCGCAGGAGGACTGGTTTGTGGAGCTCAACCTTGTTGGAGGAAACAAAATGGCCTCCGTGAAATCCCATCTGGCAGGCATTGATTACCCCACGTCCCGCTGGGAAGAAAAGGAGATTGTAAGAGGCCAGTTTGCCCTTCAAGTTCCACCGGACGCTCCCCCAGGGCAATATCGCCTTTTCCTTAAGATAAAGGATTTGCCCCCGCTTGAGCTTGCGACCGTGCGAGTCAAGGGTTGATAGGTATGATAAGTTCCTGGCCTGCTTTGATAGAGGCTGGATCCGAAAGTCCGTTGGCTTTTAAAATTTCTTCTTCCGGAACATTGTAAATAGAAGCGATAGTGCTCAAGTCCTCTCCTTCTGATACTCTATGGATGAGGATGGGCTTAGGGGATGGAGTCAAAACCTGCAGGGGAACACCAGGGGTAAAAGTGGGCTTAGGAGTACGCGTGGGGGTTGGGGTAGGCTGCCCAGTGGATGTAGCCATATTGTACAAAAGGGCCAGAACTAAATAATCTAAAAGCAAGAGCATTAGTAAGATACTCCATCGCGAGGATTTCATCGCCATGGCTCCTAAGGTTTCAGTAATTGTAACGGTGAAGAACGAAGAAAAAACCATTGAAAAGCTGTTGATTTCCCTTCAGGCTCAAACTCGGCCTCCTGACGAAATAGTTATCGTGGACGGAGGCTCCACAGACCGGACAGTGGAGATAATAAAAGCCTGGGCTGGGAAGCTCCCCATAAAGTTAATCGTTAGGCCTGGACTGAACATCTCCCAAGGGCGTAACCTGGCCATAAGGGAAGCCTCAGGAGAAATAATAGCTTCCACGGATGCCGGTGTCAAGTTATCAACCAAATGGCTTGAAGCTTTGCTCCGTCCCTTTGAGGCTGGAGCGAAGGTAGTGAGCGGTTTCTTCCTTCCAGATGTGGAAGGCCCTTTTGAGATAGCTATGGGAGCTACAGTGCTCCCTTCTTTAGAGGATGTTAACCCCAGAAAATTCCTCCCCTCCAGCAGGTCTGTAGCTTTCTTAAAAGAAGCCTGGGAGATGGTGGGTGGTTATCCGGAGTGGCTTGATTATTGCGAAGATTTAATCTTTGATTTTAAGCTCCGCAGGCTCTTTGGCCCTTTCCCGTTTGTCCCCGAAGCCATAGCTTATTTTAAACCTCGGACGAACCTGCGGGATTTTTTCCTGCAATATTATCGCTACGCCCGGGGCGATGGTAAAGCTGATTTATGGCGTCTAAGACATCTTATAAGATATAGCACTTACCTTGTGCTGGTACCTTTCCTGCTTTTCTTAGGGCTAAAAATTGATCCGCTGTGGTGGCTTGGCTTCGTGGTCGGGGGTTGGGTGTATTTGCGTAACCCTTACCGCCGTCTTTTCCGGATGATGAAAAACTTGTCTTTGCCGGAAAAAATCCTGGCTTTCCTCCTGGTTCCCGTAATACGAGTTACAGGCGATGTGGCTAAAATGGCAGGCTACCCGGCAGGGTTGCTCTGGCGCTTGAAACATCGGCCTCCTCTCGATTGGAGAAAACGCTAAGGGCATTCTTTACCGCCTGGAAAAAACTTGGCTCCGGTTCCTTTATCCTGCCGGTTTTTTAACCCCTCAGTTTTATATCCCTGCGCTGGAAAATTAAGATGCCCACAGCTATGAAGGTTAGCGTGAGAGCCACGAAAAGGGCCACATGGTTCCAGTTAAGCCCTTCCACCATGGGACGCCCACCGCCATAATAATAGAAAAGGGAAAATTTGCGATAGAGTTCAAACTTCTCCGAGGTAATTCCTATCGCTTCTACAAGGTATGAAGCTGCCGCCAGCCCCCCAGATATCCCTGCTGCAGTCCCGGCACTCTGGCCGATGCTTGTAACAAGAAAGGCCAGCCCTCCAAAGACCAGACTTAAAAGCAATTCGTCCAAAATTGCTAGGAAAATGCGTAAATAGTTGGCTTCCACTTTCACCGCTAATCCACCAGCCCACAGACTTAACCATAAAACGACATGGATTATAAAAATGGCAATTAAAACCGCTGTCACTTTTTCAAGGACTATCTTCCACCGGGGCAGGGGCAGGGAAAGAAGGAGTTCCAGGCTCCCTTTTTCCTCCTCCCATCCGATGATCCCAGAAAAATAGGCTATGGCCATGATAATTGAGAGGACTGGGAAAACGAAACTGAACAGGTTAATTGAAAGATACCCCTCTATTGTCTGAAAGGTGGAGAAGTCCCTCATGAACACTTTGAAAAGGGGATCATCAAGGTAAAGCGACAGATCCTCAAAGGTTCCCTTGACCGCCGGGAAGGCAACGATGGTGTATAAAGCTGTCAGCGACATGCCCACACACCACCAGAAGATAGAGCGCCTCATATCCCTTAAAGTTTTCAGGAAAACTGAGCGCAACATGGAGACCTCCATTATTAGGAATAAAACGCAAGAAATATCTCTTCCAGTGTTGGGTCCTGAATTCTCAAACTTGCGATGTTGTGGCGAGCCAAGGCTCTGATAAAGGCGTTCGGCTCTCCCTTAAGCAAACAAGTAAGAGTTTTCCCTTCAAGATGCAAATTGTTAACATTGGGCAGGTTTGAGAATTCCTCTATGCTCACTTCTTCAGCAAAAATTACTTCAGCCCGACGCATCGCTTTGGCCTTTAGTGTTTGAATGCTCTCTACAGCAACAAGAGTTCCTTCCTTGATTATGCCAACCCTATCGCAGATTTTTTCCACTTCGGGAAGGATATGGGAAGAAATGAACACCGTCCGCCCTTCTTCTTTTATTTCCCGCACGATTCGGTAAAACTCTTGCTGGATTAGAGGATCAAGCCCAAGGGTCGGCTCATCAAGGATTAGAAGGCTGGGTTTGTGCATGAGGGCCTGGATTATACCCAATTTCTGACGGTTCCCATGGGAATATGTGCGGATGGGTCTGGAAAGGTCCAGATCAAGGCGCCGGGCAAGAGTTCTAACATACCCCCAATCAACCCCACCTCTAAGGGAGGCAAAATAACGGAGCAATTCTTCTCCTGTTAAATCCCCGTAAAGGCTTAGTTCCCCAGGCACATAGCCTACCTCCCTTTTCCAGGCAAAATTGGAAGGAGAAACTTGATAGCCCAAAACAAAAGCCTTGCCTCTTGTGGGATTCAAATTGCCCAGAAGAAGGCGGATGGTGGTAGTTTTACCGGCTCCATTGGGCCCCAGATAGCCAAATACTTCCCCTCTTTCCACTTCTAAATTTAAATTCTCAATTCCCTTAACCCGGCCATAATATTTGGTCAACATCTCAGTTCTAATTACAACCATGGGCCTCCTCCTCCGTAAGCTTTGGCTTGAAGGTTCAACAGCTTACCGAAAATTAAGCTGGCTCATAATTTCCACTACCGCCGAAATTTTAAAGTTCCACTATCTCTATGCTCCAGCTTTCTGCATCCGCCAGAAGCAATCGTCTTCTTAGGGGCCTGCCTTTACCCAGAAGGATCTTAATTACCTCCTGGACCTGAACAGCTGCCACCATCATAGGGGTAGCAGCGGGGGTTCCCAGTTCCACTTCTATTCCTTTATCTGGGGGTCTGTCTCCGTAAAGAGCTTTTAGACCTGGATCTTCCGGAAAAATAGTTATAACTTGCCCTAAGAAGCCTGCGATCGCTCCATGGACTAAAGGGATGCCAGCTTTCCGAGCCGCTTCCTCCAGCTTGAGCCTCGCTGGCAAACTATCCAGCCCATCTACCACCACCTGACATCCCTCCAGAATTCTGTCCAGATTTTCAGCCTGAATGAATTCTTTCCAGGCTATTACTTCAACGGCTGGATTTACTCGAGCTATCACCCTTCTGGCTATTTCAGCCTTTGGTTCCCCCAGCACGCTCACATCGCTCAGAACTTGCCGGTTAAGGTTGTGATCCACAAACACATCCCCGTCCGCTACCACCAGGGTCCCGACCCCCATCCGCGCCAAGGACACGCATACGTGTCCACCAAGCCCTCCAAGCCCTATTACCGCTACTTTCGATTGCAAAAGTTTCCTCTGCCCCTCAAAGCCTACTGTCCCGAGGTTTCGAAGGTAGCGCCGGGGCATAAAGCCTGCTTCTAAGGCTGCAATTTCCACATCCTTGAGTTTAAGCCCCCACTTTCTGGCTATGGTTTCTATTGAGTCCACCCCCAGCACCTGCACGCCGCTTTCTTCAAAAGCCATAGCCTTCATGTCTTCAATCAGCTTATTCATTTCCATAGGCTAATCCTCCACTCTTATTGTTCTGATTACGATGCGGCGGGATTCCGGGTCCGCCCTTTCGCCGCTGACAGGAAGCCTCTCCCCTGTTTCCCGAAGATACATGCCCACTTCCAGAATGTAATCCCCAGGAGGAGCATCAGGGGGAAGAACAAGCTCATAGCGGTCTTTCAGAGGCACATTGGGCACCCAATGGGTAGTAGGGTAAAGCCCTTCCAGAGGTTCCTGGTCGTCCTGAGCCCAGACAGGTTTGCCAGTAGCCGGATTCAAGACGGGCCCCAGGAGGTGAGTGAAGACAGTGTAGGACCTTTCTATCGGAGCTTCAGCTTCCCAGAAAAGTTCAAGAATTAAGGTCCCTCCCGGGCGGAGCACAGGGGGCTCCGATACCCCTATCAGGTTATACCCTAGAAGCTTTATCCTGTCTCCGATTCTGGCCGAAAGAGGATATCTTATGTCTACCATCGGATAGACAGGGCCGCCCCCTTTTACTTTCACTTCCCCTATGTACAGAGCCTCTGAATCCACTCTTACCCTCAACCTGTACGTTCCTCCCTCAAAAAGGGCCACCTTAAACTCCACCATTTTGTAATGGTATCCTGGTTCAAGGGAAAAGTAATCTATGGGGAAGGGAGTTCCCAACGGAGAAAGGGCTTCAACCCATAGTGAGGCTGGCTCTTCGAGTTCCAGGAATAATCCTAAGTGGATAGTAGTCCCCTGTTTGCCTCGCTGGTCCATGAGATCGTATCCCAAAATCTTAACCCCGGGAGATAACTTCAGATTCAGAGGGGTGATAGGCATAATTTCTCGGGAAGGAAAAGGAGTTTCCTTACGGTGAGAAAAGAGGTAAAGCGAATCCAGCTTAAAATGATAAGCCAGCACCACTTTCATCCTTTCCGAAAGCCACTTTACTGCAATCCCTTCGGGATCCTGGAGGAAAGGTTTCACTGCAGCTACCCATATCCTCGAATGCATACTGGTTATCCAGCCCAGCTCCGCTTCCACGGTTTCGGGAGTGAAAAGGGGAGAAATACGCGGTGCTGTGTAGATGGGAAAGTTAAGGCCTTTGGGAAGGTAATAGATAAATTTGGGGAAACGGTCGCCTGAGATTAAAATTACCGCATCGCCTGGGCGACCGTAAACCTGGATGAGGCGCAACATGGTGGGTATGTCATCTTCCCAATCCCGTTCTGCATAATACTGAGGCAGGAAAGCAGCCATAGAGATAAATATCACCCCTGTTAAGAGCAAACCCGCAGGACGGAACTTCCCGCCCAAAGCCTCCAGAGAGAGCGCGAGAAGCGAGTAGAAAAAGGGGGCAGCGGGGATAAAGTAGCGCGCTTCTATTTTAGGGACATAAAATATGGGGCGAGGCTGGGTCAAGATCCAAACCGTTAAGGGTTGCAGAATTACCCCGCTTAGAAGCAGAAATATTCCAGGGATAGCTTTGGGCTTCTCTCTTTTAAGAAGATAAACAGGTAAACCGGCAAGGGCCGCGATTACTACAAAGAGACTAAAAGGTAGAAGCCGTTCCAGGTGAGTGGAGATACCTGTGGCAAGCAGGACAGCGTTAAGCTTCAGTGCAAAGCCGAGGGAAGCTGGCTCTTCCACTATTGACCAGGATTTCATCTTCGGAAAAGCAAGCGTTACCCAAGGGACCCACAACAGGGTTACTGCTCCAGTGGCCAGAGCCGATTCAGCCAAAAGCCTACGCTGAATTGGTTTTTTAAATGCTTCCATCAGAATGGGAACAGCGCACACTGGCAGGAGGAAAACGGCTGAGTAAAGGGTGTAAAGGGCAGCAGAACACGAAATAACCCATCCCACCCAGAATTTCCTGGAATTAACGGAAGAGATAGCTTTCAAGAGGAAGTAACCTGAAAGGGTGAAGAAGAGGGCAGCAGGGATATACATTCTCATTTCCTGAGACCACCAGATGTGGAAACGAGAGAATCCCAGAAGCCAAAGGGCTAAAAGCCCCGCTTCAGCCCCTCCCAACCTCCGGACGAGAGGGAAAACGGTGGCTACCGTTAAAGTGGCCATTATGACCGTAAGGTAACGGGCCAGGAATTCGGTTTCCCCTGCAATCCTTATCCAGAACCATAGGAGCCAGAAATATAAAGGTGGATGGACATCACCGGCGGTCCAGAGGGTGGTTTCAAGCCAGCTTTGTCGGACTGCCCATATAGCAAGTCCCTCATCCCACCAGATGTTTTTGTCCCCAAGGGTGTGAACCCTTAGGAAAAAGGCTACAAGGATTCCAAGCAGGACTAAGGGCTTAAGAGCACGCATTGTCTACCATTACTACCCGCATTATGCCTCTCAAATCCGGTAAGGAAAGGATTCGGGCCGAAGGGAAAACCTTGCGAGCTATGGCTTTAACTTTGCGTGCCTGACCCGGACCAACTTCCAGAAACATGGCCCCCCTTTCTTTAAGGTAGGAAGGAGCCTGATAGAGGAGCTTGCGGATAATATCAAACCCATCCGGCCCCCCATCCAGAGCCTCCCGCGGTTCCCACTTTAATTCTGGAGCAAGCTTTTCCAGCTGGGATGAAGGAATGTAGGGTAAATTGGCCACTATAGCTTCCACTGGCTCCTCAAGAGCTGAAAGCAAATCGCTTATGAGAAAGCGGATATTTCCATCAACACCATTAATGATTGCGTTTTCCCGGGCAAGTTCCAGCGCTCGGGGGGAAGAATCCAGAGCGTAAATAAGGGCTTTACCTTTAAGGCGTGAAGCAAGCGCAACAGCCACAGCTCCACTGCCAGTTCCTACGTCAGCTATAGAAAGAGAGGGGAATTTCTCCGCCCACTCCAGGACTCTATCCACTAAAATTTCGGTTTCTGGCCTCGGGATCAGGGCACGATTGTCGATCCGCAGGGGAAGGCCGTAAAATTCAACCTGGCCCAGAATATAGGGTAAGGGTTCCCTCTTCTGCCTTCTCTCCACTAAATCCAGGAAAATCATGACCTTTTCTTCTTCTACCTGAGCATCAATGTGAGCTAAAAGCCACTCCTTTTTTTTCCTGAGAGCATGGGAAAGGAGAAGTAGACTTTCCAGCTGCGGCTCAGGGCAACCAGCTCTTTTAAGGCAATCCATTGCAATTTCCAAAAGCTTCCCAACTTTCACAATTCTGATTATACTTCAACGACTTAGCCGGAGCAAAAATGTGGCCACGAAAATCGCTTGGACTCCCCAGAGGACGGCAATCCATCCGCGCTTAAGAGTTGGCCACTTTTTTCGCCCCGAAGATCACCGGTTCATCCTTTTTCGCCAGCACAGGGAGAAGAATCAGCAATAGCGGAACTTTTCAGAACCAAATTCTGACTTTCGCTGTCCAGAAACTTGGGCGAGTGGCTCATGGTGTGTCTGTGCTTTCCACAGGTCAGATTGGCTCCAGGGGGCCCTGCAGGTCCTATCACCCGGCAATGGTCTTCCGGCTCAGGAACCCTCTGATTTGCCAGAATTTGAATTTATGCTATACTTGATTCAATCAATCCGCACCAAGCTTTAGGGAGAGGGAAATGCGAGCTGTAGATATTATCGCCAAGAAACGCGATGGATTCCCCCTCACAAAGGAAGAGATAGAATTCTTTGTCCAGGGAAGCGTGCAGGGGACCATTCCCGATTACCAGATTTCTGCCTGGCTTATGGCTGTATACCTGAGAGGTATGACCGTTCGGGAGACTGTTGACCTCACCCTTGCTATGGCTTTCTCCGGGGAAGTCCTTAACCTGAAAGATATTGCACCACTAACCGTGGACAAGCACTCAACAGGTGGTGTGGGCGATAAAACAACCCTGGTGGTAGCGCCTCTGGTAGCTTCTCTGGACTTACCCGTAGCTAAAATGTCTGGAAGAGGCCTGAGCTTTTCCGGAGGAACCATTGATAAGCTGGAATCAATCCCCGGCTATAGGGTTGACCTGAGTGTGGAAGAGTTTAAGAAAATGGTTAAAGAGCACGGGATAGTCGTATCGGGCCAGACGGCCCAACTTGCTCCGGCTGATGGTGTGTTTTATGCTTTGAGGGATGTAACTGCTACCGTATCCAGTATTCCTCTCATCGCCAGCTCCGTTATGAGCAAGAAGATAGCAGCAGGGACAGATGTGCTGGTTCTGGATGTCAAAGTGGGCAAGGGGGCTTTTATGAAAACTGTTGAGGATGCTAAGGCTTTAGCTCAGCTCATGGTGGATATAGGAAAAAGCGTGGGCAAAAAGGTGGCTGCCATTATCGCTGACATGAACCAGCCCCTGGGGAAGGCTATAGGCAATGCTCTGGAAGTCAAAGAAGCCATAGAAACTCTGCAGGGTAGAGGACCAAAGGATTTCCTGGAACATTGCCTGGCAGTGGCTACGGAATTAATCCGGCTCTCTGGTAAAGCCAGGGATTCACGGCAGGCAAGAAGTATGGCTGAAAGGGCCTTGAACGAAGGAAAGGCCTGGGATAAGTTTCTGGAGTGGATTGAAGCGCAGGGTGGAAGCCGCCAGGCCGTGGAGAATCCCGAATTTCTCCCCAAAGCACGCTACAAAGAACCGCTTCTCTCCCCTCGTTCTGGTTATATCTCAGAACTTGATGCGATGGAAGTAGGGATGGTTACAGTTCTCCTGGGGGGTGGAAGGGAGAAGAAAGGAGATCCTATTGATTACGCCGTAGGGATTGAGCTTGAGAAGAAGATAGGGGATTACGTAGAGAAGGGAGAGCCTCTCCTTTACATTCATGCTAATGACCTTTCCCGTTTGGAAGAAGCACGCCAGCGGCTTTTGGGCGCTTTCGCTTTCAGTGAAAGCGAGCCCCACGCTCCACCTCTCATATATGAGGTGATACGATGAAAGTGGTTGTTCTTTCCGATATCCACGACCATCTGAACAATTTGAAAGCTTTTGAACCCATCTTTAAAGAAGCAGAAGCCCTTATTTTCTGTGGAGATTTCTGCGCTCCTTTTTCCCTGGCGGCTTTGGCTGAGCTGTTCAGAGGCCCCATCCATGTTGTATTTGGCAATAACGATGGAGATCAGTGGCTTATATCAAGGGTAGCCTCGCGTTTTGGGCATGTTCATCTGGAGGGACCCTTTGCCCGTTTGGAGATAGGTGGGAGGCGAATTTTTGTAGTGCATTATCCCGAAATAGCCGAGGACGTAGCCGCTTCAGGGCGATATTCCTTAGTGTGCTACGGTCACAATCATCAGGCAGCGGCTAAAAGACTTAACCAGACCCTCCTCCTCAATCCGGGCGAGGTAATGGGGCGTTTCGGGGTTTCCTCCATAGCCCTGTATGATACTGAGGTTGACGAAGCTGTTTTCTTCTCTCTGCACGAAGGTAAACCCGTTTTATGGCGCCCTGAGCCCTCTGCTGAAAGACAATATTAACCTTTTTCCCGGGTTTCCAGGTAGTTTTTCATTCCCCTGGCTCTAGGTATTAGCCTTATTCGTGGGGAGGATACATAGGACAATGCCCTGCCCCCGATTACAGCGTGTCCGAGGTCTTTATCTTTAATCTAAGCTTCGGGGAGATTTTATCTCATCCCTTCCTGAGCTTGAGGGCTTTAATGCCGAATGTGATCGCAAATCAATTCCAGCGATGTTCTCTTCTCTTGAAGACAAAGGCGCATTACAGCGTTACTGGGCCCTTTCCAGAACCCTGCGCATCACAGCGAGAGCTTTGTCTATGTCTTCAGCGGTGATCCCATAATGGGTAACAGCCCTTATCTTTTTACCCTCTATGGGTAGCATTAGCACACCTTCTTCTTTCAGCTGCTCCGTAAACTCCCGAGGGCTCAATTTTGGATGGTTAAATTCAAAGATGACGATGTTGGTTTTAACCTTTTCGGGCTCAATCTTCACCCCGGGAAGTTCGGCGAGTCCCTCGGCTAAACGTTTGGCATTCTCGTGGTCCTCAATTAGCCTGTCCACCATTTTGGTCAAGGCCACGATTCCCGCAGCAGCCAGCACTCCAACCTGTCGCATCCCTCCGCCCACCATCTTCCGGATGCGCCTGGCTTCAGCTATGAAGTCGGCAGGGCCGCAGACTAAAGAGCCAACAGGAGCCGAAAGGCCTTTTGAGAGGCAAAACATTACGGAATCCACGTCCTTCGTCAGTTCTCTCACATCTACCTCTAAAGCTATAGCTGCGTTAAAGATGCGGGCTCCATCGAGGTGAACCTTGAGCCCATACCGGCGGGCAAGTTGAGCTACTTGAGAGGTGTATTCAGGGGTGAGAGCAGCTCCACCGCAGCGGTTATGGGTGTTTTCAAGACATATAAGACGAGTGCGGGGGAAATGGATGTTCTCAGGCCTTATGGCTGCTTCTATCTCTTCGAGAGCCATAGTTCCATCGGGCTGGTTGCGGACCGGCCGGGGGTGAATTCCTCCCAAGGCAGCTATTCCTCCTACTTCGTAGAGGAAGGTGTGCGACCAATCGCCGAGGATTACCTCATCCCCACGGCCGCAGTGGGTCAGGATACTCACCAGGTTCCCCATAGTCCCGCTGGCCACAAAGAGGGCAGCTTCTTTGCCCATTTTTTCAGCAGCCAACTCCTGAAGGCGATTTACCGTAGGGTCTTCACCGAAGACATCATCCCCTACCTCTGCCTCATACATCGCTTTTCTCATCTCAGGGGTAGGCAGAGTAACAGTATCACTGCGCAGGTCAATCATCACTAATACCTCCTTACAATCGCTCTATAAGTTTCGGGCTGGCGCCACTGGAGGAGCTGAGTCTCCTCTCTTCTCTTACGCATCTCATCCAGTTCTAAGGTGGCGATGGCATAACCCTCTATCGGCTCATCGATGATCGTGCGTACCTGGCCATCGGGGCCCACTGCCATGCTTTTGCCCCCGAAGGAGTAGGTGTAGTCTTCTCCTACCCTGTTTACGGCTACCATAAAGGTGGAATTCTCATAAGCGCGAGCTTTAATGTAAGTTTCCCACTCGTCCATAGCCGTTGATTCCCAGTTAGCCAGGACGCATATAAGTTCTGCTCCGTTAAGGGTGAGGGAGCGAGCTACTTCTGGAAAGGCCAGGTCCCAGCCAATCATAATCCCTATTATTCCCAGGCTTGTTTCAAAGACGGGATAGCGGAATCCCGACCGAAAAGCCATCCTCTCCTCGCCTCTAAGGTGCACTTTACGGTAGTCCCCTATGATTTCTCCGTCGGGCCCCAGGAGCACTGCAGCATTGTATATTATGCTTTCCACTTTCTCCTTCAGAGGCATTCCGAAAAGGACATGAACGCTGAATTCCGAGGCTTTTCGGGAAATCACATTTACCGTGTGCCCCGGGACCCGGTCAGCCATTTCGGTGAAGCGAACCCCACATTCATAGCCGGTTACAGCCAGTTCAGGGAAGACGATGAGGTCAACTTTCTGCTCCAGAGCTATGCGCTCTATATAGTCCACCATCCTGGCCAGGTTGGTTTCGGGCTCTGAGACCCGGGGGTGCATCTGGACAAGGGCTACTGTGATGGGAGCCATCTTTTTACCTCCTCTTTCTTTCGGACTTCTTCCAGCTCTTCCGGGGTGTTAATGTTTACAAAAGAGGAGAGCGCAGGGTCAAAGAGGCGAATAATGTCTTCTTCCACGTAGCGGACCCTCACTGCCGGTAAGAAGAGGAGGATTTTATCCTCTTCTTCTGCCAGAAGCTTTTCAATAGGGCCGAGGCAATTTTTGGAGTAAACTGCATGGAGGGGCTCAGGCCCCCTTTTTAAAAGAGGCATGACTACATCATAATGAGGGGCCAGGGCAGCCAGGTAGCGGAGAAGGTCCAAGTTTAAAAAGGGCATATCGCATGCTACCACAAGGCAATGATGAGAGTAAGCTTCCCTGAGGGCAGAATATATCCCTACCAGGGAGCTGTATCTGTGAACAACATCTTTTACGACCCTGACCCCGGTAAAGTTGAAGATTTCCGGGCTTTTGGCCACTATGAACACATCATCCGATAGAGCCTTCACTCTGTGAAGGATGTGTTCAATTAGGGGGCGACCATGCCAGGGTGCAAGGGCTTTATTGAAGCCCATCCGGGAACTGAGCCCCCCCGCTAAGATGGCCACGCTTATCATTCCTCTTTCCTTCTGGTCTCTTTAAAGGCTTTGAGTTCTTTCTCCAGCTGTGCCTGCCTCCGTTCAATGCTCAAAACCAGAATGAAAAGGATCAACCACACCACAGCATAGGCAGCGAAGAGGTAACCCATCTCACTCTCCTCCCCGTATCTTCTCTACTTCGGCCCTGAGGCTTTCGAGAGCCAAACGCTGGAAGAGGATGACAAAATAAAGGAGGGTGAAGGCTGCCAGACAGAAAAGCAGGGTCCATAGCATTTTGGGGGTAAGAGCAAAGCCTTCGCTGGAGAAAATAACGGGGTGAATGGTCCTCCACCAGCGAATGGCAAAAAAGTCCAGGGGTACAGAAGCAAAGCCAGCGATTCCAAAAACTGATGCCAGCCTGGCTCTGCGGTGAGGATCTTCCACCATTGCCCTCAGCATTATATAGGCCACGTAAATTACCCAAACTACAGCCGAAAGGGTAAGCCTCGGGTCCCAGGTCCACCATGTGTTCCATACTGGCCTGGCCCAAATGGAACCGGTGATGATGGCTATGCTCATAAAGGCGATGCCAATTTCAGCCGACGATAGGGCCAGGCGGTCCCATTTGAGGTCCCTTTTCCACAGGTAAAGGATTCCTCCAAGAAACGTAACAAAGAAGGCGAAAAAGCCGACCCATGCTGAGGGGACATGGAAGTAGAAGATACGCTGAACGTGGCCCATGGTGGCTTCAGTTGGGGCGAAGATAAGAGCCATATACAATCCTCCGATTACCCCAATGGCTGTTATCAGGATAAGGATACCCTTCCAGCGCAGCCCCATCCCTGCCTCCTTCCAGTTTTGTGGGTATTATAGCATTGCTCAGGGCCCTGGCAAGCCAAGGCAAGGGGTCAGCTCACCCGTTCTATTCTTGCTCCAAGGCTCTTGAGCTTTTCGTCTATGTTTTCATAGCCCCGGTCAACCTGTTCAATGTTTGATATTTCGCTCCGCCCTCTGGCACAGAGGGCCGCTATGATGAGAGCCATTCCCGCTCTTATATCGGGGCTTGAAACCTGCTCCCCGCGAAGCCTGGATGGCCCCACCACCACTGCCCGGTGGGGGTCGCACAAGATTATCCTGGCCCCCATGGCGATGAGTTTATCCACAAAGAAAAGCCTGCTTTCAAACATTTTCTCAAAGAAAAGGACCGTTCCACAAGCCTGGGTGGCCGTAACTATAGCGATGCTCATCAGGTCAGCGGGGAAAGCTGGCCACGGCCCATCTTCAATTTTAGGAATGGAGCCATCCATTTCATCCTTCACCACCATTTCTTGTTCCGCCGGAACCAGGATGTCCTCCCCTCTCACTTCCACCTTTACCCCCAACCTTTCAAAGACCATCAGGGACATCCGCATGTTCTCGGGGACTGCTTTTCTTATGAGGATTTGCCCTCTTGTAGCAGCTGCCAGCCCTATAAAACTTCCCACTTCTATATGGTCGGAGGGGATTTCAAAAGTTGTGCCGTGAAGCCTGTCTACCCCTTCTACTATCAGAACATTGGACCCTATACCTGAAATTTTTGCTCCCATCTGATTGAGACAGCGGGCGAGATCCTGGACATGAGGCTCGGAAGCCGCATTGCGGATTACTGTAGTGCCCTTGGCTAAGACAGCAGCCATGAGGACGTTCTCAGTGCCAGTGACGCTGGCTTCGTCTAATAAGATATCAGCTCCCTGGAGGCTGTCAGCGCTCAAGTAATACCTGGCATCTATGTCCACTTCAGCCCCCATGGCTTGAAAAGCTAAGAAGTGGGTGTCAAGCCTCCTGCGCCCAATCACATCCCCTCCGGGTGGGCCGAGCTTGACTCTGCCACAACGAGCCAGCATTGGGCCAGCCAGGAGTATAGAAGCCCTTATCTGGCGGCAAAGATCCTCCCTTAAAGAGGTTTTCCTCAAATTTTGAGCTTTCAGGATTACTCCCTTTTCTTCTGTGAAGCTTATTTCCACCCCCAGGTCTTCCAGCAGGGCCAACATGGTTTTAACATCGCCTATGAAGGGCACGTTCTTAAGGACCAGGGGCTCATCGGTGAGTAAAGAAGCTGCCAGCAACGGTAAAGCCGCATTCTTGTTCCCGCTAGGGGTAACTTCCCCTTCAAGAGGGATTCCTCCTTCAATGATAAATTTAGCCATTGCCTTGCCCCTCCACGTAAATTTTATCCCCTCGGCGCAGGTTGAAAGTGCGAGCTGCGTTTCCCTGACGAATAGCTATCTCCAGGTAGCCAGTGCTTCCTATGTAGGCTACGGGTTCGCCTATGGCAACATCGGCAAAGGTTTTCTTCAAGCCCTGGATTTGATAGTCAGCCACTCTTATGACCACTCCTTCCTTCAAGTCTTCGGCCTTTAAGTTGGTTATCAGGTTGCCGAAGCGGTCTATGTGAAGGATGTGGCCCACGATGGTGCCATCGGGAAGCTTTGAAGGGCAAGGCCAGTCCATAAGGATAGGGTCTTCAATAGCTATTCCTATTTCTTCCAGGGGCACACCGAGGGAAATATGAGCTGCCGTTGGAGCAAAAATATCCCGGCCGTGAAAGGTATAGCTAACCTGAGGAAGCCAGTAACGGGGATTGTTCAGAGAGATTACCCTGCGAACCTGTCCACGCTTGAGGATAGGGGTTAAAAGGCCGTTATCTGGAGCCAGAAATATGGCTCGGGTTGTCTCCACGGCGATAGCTCTTCGAGCCGTGCCCACTCCTGGGTCCACCACTGCTACATGGATTGAGCCTGGCGGGAAATAGGGCCAGGAGGCATCCAGCAGGAAAGCAGCGGTTAATATATCCTGGGGGGGGACCTCATGGGTTATATCCACGATGGTAACAGTAGGGTTTATGGACAAAATTACCCCTTTCATTACCCCCACAAAATTATCCGAGAGGCCAAAGTCCGTAAGGAGTGTGATAACCATAGGTTACTTCTCTCCAGCCTCTAAAGCCGGAAAGTAAATGTAAAAGGCTGCGCCTTCCCCAGGGGCACTTTTGACCTCTATCCAGCCCCGGTTTTGCTTCACAATGCTGTAAACAACGCTCAGGCCCAGTCCTGTCCCAGCTCCAGGCTCTTTGGTGGTGAAAAAGGGCTCAAAGATATGCTCCATCACTTCCGGGCTTATCCCCACTCCTGTATCTTTAACCAGAAGGCGGACAAACTTTCCTGGGTAGGCTTCGGGGTGGGTCAAGGCTTCTTCCTCGAGCTGGACGTTTTCCGTTTTTACAATCAGCTGGCCGCCAGAGGGCATGGCGTCCTTCGCGTTCATCACGAGGTTAATCAGGATTTGCTCAGCATGACTTTTATTGATTTCTATCGGATAGAGTTCGGGAGCCAGGTCTAATATTAACTCCACTTTCTGCCCTAAAATTCGGACTACCAGGCTTTCCATCTCCCGAATTATAGCATTAAGGTTAATAACTTCGGAGGTCAGAGGTTCTTTTCGGCCGAAAAGGAGGAGTTGCTTTACCAGGTTTGAAGCTTTCTCACAGGCTTTTCGGATTTCCTCCAGCAGGGCACGGTTATTCTGAAGGGAGATGGCTCCGGTGAGAAGTAGCTCAGTGCCCGCCAGGATTGGAGCGAGGAGGTTGTTGAAATCATGAGCTATAGCCAGAGCCATTCGTCCGGCTGTCTCCATCTTCTGGGCTTTCACGTAAAAGCGTTCCGCCCGCCGAAGCTCGGTCACATCTCTGGCTATGCAAAGAGCTCCGTCCGGCAATGGGTAAAGCCGCATTTCAAAGATTTTTTCCCCTTCCGGGGTCTGGCAAGGGATGGATATAGTTTGAATGGTATTTCTTTCAAAAGTGCGAATTAAAGTCTGGTAAAAGTCGGAGAAAATCGGTTCTTTGAGGCAGTCCTCTAAGTTTTTTCCAAGAAGTTCTTCGACCCTTGCTCCCAAAAACCGTGCGCCGGTTTCGTTAACCTGTCTGAGTTTTAAATTGCGATCGATAACCAGGAGCCCATCGGTTATGGAGTTAATGAGCATGCGATGCCATTTCTCGCTTTCCTCTAAAGCTTTAAGGCTTTCCTCAAGAGAAGTCAATAAGGCATTAATTCTATTCTCAAGTTCTGTCAGCTCATCTTTCCCTTCCACCGCAACCCTGGCTGAGATGTTGCCCGAAAGAGCAATGGCCCTGAGCCCCTCAGAAAGCCTGGTCAACCGGGACAGCAGATGCCAACGGAGGAAAATAAGAATAGAGCCCCCGAACACGAGACCGATAAGGAGATTAAGGAGGGAGAAGAGAAAGAAGAGGATTTGGCTTTGACGGTATAGCTCTCTGGGCATGGTCACTTTAAGTACCAGGGCTGGCTGACCGTAAAGGTCGTTGAGGAGAGCAAACGCTTCCATGGTCCTGGAATCCGGAAAGCGCAGGGCAAAAGTTTTGCCTTCTACGAGCTCGCGAGGTGTTTGAAGTTCGGAAGGCGCGAAAATGGAAACGGGGAAGCGAACTACCTGGGAAATTCTTTCCGCCCAGGTCTGATCAAGGTAATAACCTATCACGAAAGTTCCCATTATGGGGCCCTCTTCCAGGCTGGTCACTATGGGATGAACGGCAACAAGCATGAAGTCTGAAGATAGAGTGATGACGCCAACTTTACCTTCTTTGGGACTCGGATGGAAGAGGAGAGGACTTCCAGCAGAAAAGTGTTTCTTCCATCCGTTCGGCAAAGGGGTTTCCCTGTGCAGTTCAAGGTCATAGGCTTTGCCAAAGACAAGTTCCCCGGAATGGTTCAGGAAAAGAATAAGGTTTACCCCAAGGCCCTCGAAGGTTTCGTCTACGAGGTTTGATTTGATGTACTCCTCTGTGGGTTTTTGAATGAAGTTGTAGGTATCATCCCATGCTGCCCAATCTTCGGCCAGAGCTGCGAGGTTTTGCTTTTGGTTTTCCATAAGGGAGGTAGCTCGTTCTATATTTCTACTGGCGTATTGCTCCTCCAGGCGGGCGAAATTGTAAAAGAAGAAAGCCCTTGAGGCAAGATAAAAGGCGAGGAGCTGAAATGCCAAAAGGAAGGCGATAATGGCTAAAATTTTTCTGGATAAGTTCATATGTCCCCCCGGCCAAGATAGACTGGCTTAATTATAGAGCCGCGATTACAAATTCGCAACTATCACTTTGTTTATTGGTTTTTTGGTGTTACCGAGGGTTACACGGTTGCGCTTATGAAATCCGGCACAGGCGTGGTGTGGAAGTGATTCTTTCCAGGGAGCGAAGGGTGCTTTAGTTGCAGTGGCACTAGAGAAAGAGGTTTTTCCCCACCCTCGGGGGCTCAGGGTTCGCCACGGTTTTGGGTCCCACTCGTG
>JANXAG010000030.1 GCA_025062375.1 Anaerolineae bacterium
CCTCCTTTTTTCGCTTTGACTTAAGGCACAATTTGGTTTATCCTTATGCCAATGTTTTGGCCAAGCCTGGCGAAACCCCTTAATGGAGGGAGCCATGAAGTCACTGGAAAAAATCATTTCCCAAATTGGCCCCCTTTCAGAAAATGCAATGCTTGCAGCAAAATTGCGCCAGGACCAATTGACTAAACCCCAGGGTAGCCTGGGACGCCTGGAAGAGCTTTCCATTCAAATTGCCGGTATCACAGGCAACCCCCGGCCGGTTATCCACCATAAAGCGGTTATCGTCGTGGCAGGAGACCATGGAGTAGCAGCAGAAGGAGTGAGCGCTTACCCTCAGGAGGTCACAGCTCAGATGGTCTACAATTTCTTGCAGGGTGGAGCTGCCATCAACGTCCTGGCCCGCCACGTCGGTGCCCGGGTAACGGTTGTGGATGCAGGCGTCGCTGTTGACCTGGAACCCCATCCGGCCTTGAAGATCAGGAAAATCGGCTACGGGACAGGCAATATTGCCCGTGGTCCCGCTATGACACACCAGCAGGCCCTTCAAGCTCTGGAAGTCGGCATTGCGTTAGTGGAAGAAGAATTAAGCCAGGGTTTAGACCTCGTTGCGCCCGGGGATATGGGAATTGCCAATACCACTCCGGCAGCTGCCATCGCCGCCGCCGTAACCGGGCTACCACCAGCGATGGTCACCGGACGAGGCACAGGCGTAGACGGCGAAACCCTGGCCCACAAAGTCGCGATAGTAGAACGGGCACTGCAGGTTAATAAACCTGATCCAAAAGATGGAGTGGACCTTCTGGCGAAAGTCGGAGGATTTGAGATCGGCGTTATAACAGGCATCATATTGGGCGCAGCTGCCCACCGCATCCCTATTGTGCTGGATGGATTCATATCCACTGCAGGGGCCCTTATTGCGGCAACTATCGCTCCAGCTGTGAAAGATTACTGCATTGCCGGACATAATTCCGCAGAGCAGGGCCACCATGCCATGCTGGAATACTTGGGTCTTAAACCCCTTCTGGACCTGAACATGCGCCTTGGAGAAGGAACCGGCGCAGTTTTAGCGATGAGCTTGGTGGAAGCTGCCTGCAAGATACTGAACGAGATGGCAACCTTTGCCGAAGCAGGGGTTTCGGAGCGGACCAGGTAATTATACTGAGGGCAGTCGATGTTTCGTGCGTTTGTGGTTGCAATGCAATTTTTGACTCGTTTGCCCCTCCCAAAAAGGGAAGTCTCGCTGGAAGAGGTCGGACGAGCGGCCTGGGCGTTCCCGTTGGTTGGGATTTTGATGGGTTTATTGCTGCTGGGCTCAAACTGGGCGCTGAGCTTTATATTTTCTCCCCTTTTAAAAGCTGCCCTTGTCCTGGCCCTGTGGATAGCGGTGACTGGTGCGTTGCATCTTGATGGATTTGTGGATTGTTGCGATGCGCTGCTGCCCCCAAGGCCTCCAGAAGTCCGGCTGGAGATCCTACGGGATACCCATGTGGGCGCTTTCGGAGTGGTTGGCGCTGTAATATTGTTGCTCGTTAAATTTGCGGCCCTGGAGACCTGCGTGACGGAAGGAAAGCAGGTGGCGTTGCTCCTGGCCCCACCATTGGGGCGATGGGCAATGGTTTATGCGATGGTGCATTACCCCGCCGCGCGCGCCTCCGGAGTAGGGAAAGTGGTGAAAGAGGCTACTGGCTGGCGGACCTTGGTGGGAGCTACCTTGCTGGTTCTGTTGATCTTACCAGTGCGTCCGGTGGAAATAACACTTTCCTTCGTTTTAACCTGGTTATTTACCGTCCTTTTCGCCCACTGGGTCCTGGGTCGTATCCGCGGTTTTACTGGCGATGTCTACGGTGCTCTCTGTGAGCTAACGGAAGTCATAATACTGCTTGCATGGTCTATCGGGAGGAAGTGGTGAGGTTCCGCCTGGGTTCCACTTCCTACGTTTATCCGGCGGATATTCTCCCGAATGTGCAGCGACTGGCGGGGCTGGTGGATGATATAGAGCTGGTGTTCTTTGAAGTAGAAGACACCAGCAACCTACCGGATGCAGACACCGTGGCAAAGCTGAGGAAAATAGCCCGGAAACACGGGGTGAGCTACACCGTTCATTTACCCACGGATCTTCGGTTGGGGGCAGAAGGAGAAGAATGGGAATCTTCGGTGAACAAGGCTTGCAAGGTCATCCGGAGCGTCCGCTCTTTAGAGCCCTGGGCCTACATCGTCCACCTCTATCCTGATATGACCGGAAGTTTTATTGAGTGGCAGGAAAGGTGCGTTAAAGCCCTTGAAGTGCTGGCTAATGAGGCGGGTAAACCGGAGATTCTGGCCATAGAAAACCTGGAGAACTGCCCTCTGGAGTGTCTTGTTCCCATTTTAAAGCAAACGTCCGTTAGCCTGTGCCTTGATATAGGTCACCTCTGGTTGGCCGGTGTGAACCCTCTTCCGGTCTTGAAAGTTCATCTGGGACGGACGCGGGTCCTTCACCTGCACGGGGTGGCCCAGCGGGATCACCTTTCCTTATCCTGCGTACCTCCGGCCTCGCTGCGTGCTATTCTAAGGGAACTGATACTTCAGGGGTATCGAGGTGTTGTCACGGTGGAGGTTTTCTCAGCGGAAGATTTTTTCCCTTCGCTGAAGCTCATCTTATCTTTACTGAAAGGGATGAAGGGCCGGAAGTGAAGTTGATCCTCGTCCTGGGCGGTGCCCGCAGCGGGAAGAGCGCATATGCTCAGCAGCTGGCCGAAAATCTGGGCCAGCGGGTTCTGTTTGTGGCAACGGCGACGGCAGGCGATGAGGAAATGGCTGAACGAATTGAGCGCCACAGGGCTGTGCGCCCGCCTCATTGGCGTACGCTGGAAGCTCCTCTGGGCATCGGACGCGCCCTGGAGGCTGCCATTGCTGATGCGGAAGTTGTGCTCATGGATTGTTTAACTTTGCTGGTCTCCAATTGGATGATGGAAGAGGGAGAAAGAACTCCAGCAGATCGCTTGGAGGCGCTGGTGAAAGAAGAATTGGAGGCGATAATGAAAGTCTGCGAGGAAAGGGAGGTTACCCTCATAGTGGTTTCTAACGAAGTGGGGATGGGGTTAGTGCCTCCGTACCCTATGGGACGGGTTTTCCGGGATGTCCTGGGCCAGATAAACCAGTGGCTGGCAGCCCGGGCTGATAGGGTAGTGCTGATGGTAGCGGGGATTCCGCTGGAGCTCAAGGGGCCGGCGGCAAAATAATTCTGTTCGGTCAAGCACTATGGTGCTCTGACCCCCTTGACAAAGGCACCGTTACTGTGCTACTATCAGAAAAAACCAGACCAGGGCTCTGACCGATGTATCCCAAAAGTGAGATTTTGTTCCCTCACCGAAATATTTGTACATTGAAAAATTTGAGGGGACGTAAATGGCAGAAGCTTGTAGAAAGAGTGGCAACCTTGCCAGAAACTCATGAAGAGAGCCTGGCTTTTTCTCTCCTCATCATAAGGCTTTGCAATTGCCTCAATTGTAATCTGGGCAGTTACAAGGCCTCTCTCGGATGCGTAACGTGCGCCAAGCGAGCTGTTATCGGTTTCAAGGAAAGCGATGAGGCCCTTCTTAAACTTTTTGAACAGGCCCGCCGGGAAGTAGCCGAATTCCTGGCCTCTGTCCCTGAGGATGAGCTTTTATGCGAATCGGACTGATCCTCTCGCTCGTTTTTCTCCTCTTAGCCTTTTTTCTTGGGCTTAAATCAAACCTATTCTTTTACCTGACCGGGGAAGAAAAAGCTCTCGCTCAGTTAAGCGCCCTGACTCAACTGATATCTTCACACCTGCGCCCTCCACTCCAGGTGGATTTCTACGCCCCTGTATCTCATGCCGGAGTAAACCCTTTCGGTATAAACACCTTTCTGGAACAGGAGGTGGAGCCAGAAAAGCGAGAGCGAACCGTAAGGCTCATAGCCGAAGCTGGTTTCCACTGGATACGCCAGGAATTCCCCTGGGAAGATATTGAAATCCACGGGAAGGGAGATTTCCAGGACCGAAGGCACCTTCCTTACCGCTCGGCCTGGGAAAAGTACGACCACATAGTTTCTCTGGTTGAAAAATACGGTTTGGAGTTAATAGTGCGCCTTTCCAACCCTCCGGCTTGGTCCAGAGCTGATGGAGATGCCCGTGGCACTTTCGCTCCCCCCGATAATTTTGAGGATTTCGGTGATTTCGTCTACACAGTAGTAAGCCGTTACCGGGGTCGGGTGCGATATTACCAGATCTGGAATGAACCCAACATTTATCCGGAATGGGGTGAACAGCCAGTGAACCCGGAAGAATTTACCCGCCTCCTCCAGATCGCCTACACCAGGGCAAAAGAAGCTGATCCAAATGCGGTGATAATCTGTGGCGCTCTGGCCTCCACCATTGAGCTCGGCCCCAGAGACATGAACGATTTCATTTTCCTGCAGCGCATGTATAATGCCGGAGCTAAGGATTATTTTGACATTATGGCTATGCAGGGTTACGGATTATGGTCAGGACCATACGACCGACGGATGAACCCAAGGGTGATCAATTATTCCAGAGTCCTCTTCGTAAGGGATATGATGGTTAAAAACGGCGATGCTCACAAGCCTATTTGGATTTCGGAAATGAACTGGAACGCTGTTCCAGAAGGCCTTCCCGCACCTTACGGGAGAGTTTCTCTGGAACAGCAGGCCCGCTATGCTGTGATGGCCTACCAGAGGGCTCAGGAAGAGTGGCCCTGGGTTGGGGTAGTAAACTTCTGGTTCTTCAAACGTCCCACGGATCAGTGGCTGAAGGAGAACAAACCAGAATATTTCTTCCGGATGGCGGAGCCGGATTTCACCCTTATGCCGGTCTATTACGCCCTTAAGGATTACATCCATAGAGCCAGAGTTATGTATCCAGGGTTCCACCAGGAGGACCACTGGGCCGTCACCTATCGGGGCAAATGGGAGAAAGGCGAAGGAGAGCGAGCTGTTTTGAAAAAATTCTTGAAGGCCACAGCTGAAAGCGAGCTGGAGTTTAGGGTCAAGGGCTCAGAGCTTTACCTTGTAGTAGTCCGAGGGCCGAGGATGGGAACCATTGAGGTAGAAGTGGACGGGAAGGTTACTCGCTACAGTCTGGAGGCGCCCGAAGAAAGGTGGCAAGAGCTCATCCCTGTTTTCCGAGAGTTTTCTTACCGGGAGCGCAATGTGAAGATAAGGGTTCACGCTACCCCCTCCAGTCCGGTAATTGTTGACGGTTTTCTGGTTAAGAAGCCCTTCTGGCTTCCTTAACGTCCCTTTTTTATTGTAAGCCTCAAAAAGCCTCCCCTCTTCTGGGCCCAGAGCAGGTGGCCATCAAGGGCAAGAAAGAAGGAAACCAGAGCCTTAAAGTCGTAAAAACGGCTGCGCATAAGGAGCAATCTCTCCCCTAAAGCTATTACTTTCACCGCAAAATTGGTTATATCTGGCTCTTCAAGGAAAAGTTTCCCGCCCTTTTTCAGGACCCGCATCAGCTCTTTTGCTGCCTGAAGATGGTCCTCAAAGTGATGAAAAGCGTCAACAACGATAGCCGCATCGGCTACCCCCGGGGCGAAGGGAAGCGCTTCTGCGCGGGCGCAGCACGCCATTAGACCCTTTCCCTTTGCCCGCACCAGCATCCCAAACGAAGGGTCCACCACTATAACCTTTGCCTCACTCTTCAGAACCCTCGCTACTCTTCCCGTCCCACCTCCCACATCTATGACCAGCCCTTCCCTCCCCAAGTCAATCCACGATAACTTCTCGCGAACGGGCGAGGAAATTATTCGGTCATAGAGGGGGGCAATCCATGAGAAAAGGTCCGGCATCTTATTCCACCTGTAATATTATGTAAATCAATCGGCCACTTTTTTCCCGGAAGTGGGCCACTTCTTGGAGTTTAAGCTTTCTTTCCTGAGCCAGAGCCTCCAGGGCCTCCACCCGCCCTCTGAATACCGTGTCCTCCGGAGCATGAGCGATAAATATGGTCCCGGGCTTCAAGAAAAGAGAAGCTCTCTCCCTGAAGCCAGCATCGGGTTCCTGGAAGCTTTCATAGCCGAAAATCTCCACAGGAGTTGCCTTCCCCAAAGTGAGGAAACGGACGGAAGCCTCTATGCCCCAATCCAATGCAACCATTGAACTTCCCTCCCTATGAAGAAGGTAACTGGCCAGATTGTAGATGGCATCGGAGTGGAAAGAGTGGCCTCCGCTGAAGGCCAAAGCCCGATGGTAAAGCACAGTTGCCCTGAGGTCACCGCTGGCCCAGAGCAGGAAGGCAAAAGTAGCCAGGACTTTCACAGGACGGGAAAAGCCAGAAGCTCTGAACAGGAGAGCCACCCCTATCGCTCCCGCAAGGGCCAGAAGGGGCAGAAGGAAGAAGTAATGGGTTATAAAGAGTCCGCTTATAGTAAAGGCGCTCTCGGCCACTATAAAACCGATGATAAGAACTGGCAGAAGGGCTTTGCGTTCAGCTTTTCGGGTTAAAACCAGGATTAAAGTAACCAGCGCAAGCCCACCTCCGACCCACGGAGCCACCGGGTTGGAGAAGATTCCTCCAAGATACCAGAGGTGGTCCCCCTTTAACAGGGTTACAACCTGTTTTAGCCTTGTGAGAACATTTTCCCCCCAGGAGAGATTGCTGATGCCGTAGTAGGAAAATTGGAGGTTCCTGAGGACCGTTGAAATCGTGCCTTTAGTCATGGCGTTGAAAGCTAAAAACGGAAGGAGGGGCAGGAAGAAGATGATCAGAGCAAGGATCAATTGCCTGATCGATGGGAGCCTTCGGAAAAGCCCCGCTGTGGCAGAAAGGACCATGGCCACTATGGCCCAGAGGAAGAGGACTTTAGAATAAAGGCCAAGCCCCCACAATAAAGCCAGACAATAGAGGTCGCGGAGTCTCCTTTTATCCCACCAGCGCAATCCGCAGAGCAGGCTTGCCATGAGGAAAAGGGATGTGATACTGGTCACGAAGATCCCCTGCCTGTTCCAGAAGACGAAAGAGGGATTGAAGGCCAGAAGAAGCGCTGCCACCATTCCCGCTGGAGGTCCGCATAGCTTCCGGGCTACAGCCCAGGTGAGAAAGAGGGTACCAGCGCCAGCGGAAACTGTGTAGAGCCGCAGGGCTTCTACCTTTATCCCCAGCGCCCCCAGAAAAGGTAAGGAGAGAAAGACGTTGAGAGCTCCGATATAATCCTGAACCATAAGGGGGATGCCAGCAGGACCCACCCTGACTTGAGCTCCGCGGAAAGCAGTGGTGGGGAGCCCCTGGAAGAACTCCATGGCGTTGAGACCAGCCTCTTTAGCCTCATCGTAATGGAGGCCCGGTAAACTCAAGTTCCAGAGGCTGAGGGCCAGAAATGCAATTAAAGCCAGGATAAGTCCCCATCGGTCAATGGATTCCATCATGGCTTTACCTCAAACTCCACTGCTTTACCGAAGGGTTCCAGAGAGGGCCAGCGATAAAAACCTGCCTTAACGCGCAGAGGGAATGCGAAGGCCCCTTCAATTTCGTGAACGTCCCTCAGGAGCTGACCGGGCTTCCACAAAGATGCAGGATAAAATACACCTCCCGGCCTGTGGTCGCTTCCGGCTATCCGCTCCCCACCAGCTCCCAGGATGTGAAGGTAGCTATGAAAGTCCTCCCTCAAGGGGCCAAGGGCTTTCCAGTAAAGGGCGATTTTTATCCTCCCATTCCTTTCCAGGAGCCTGTATCCAGCAAGGGTTAAGCTATCGGAAACCTCAAGGTTCAGGGGAATGAACCCTTCCTCCCTAACCTTCCCCACAACTTTGCGCAGGCCATCCCACTCCTGCAGTTCGTAGGCCACTTCCAACCCTTCCATCGGCTTTATGGCAAAAACTGGGCGGCCGGAAGCCAGAGCTCTGTCCAGCACAAACCCAATATCCCCGAGCTGTGGCACCATCATTGGGAAAAGCGGTATCAGGTCAGGTCGCCTTTTCTCCACCAGCTGGAAGTAATAGAGAGGCACCAGCTCATCCCGGTCGTTGCTCACGAGGATGGCTCCTTCGGGCAAGGGAAGGCTGAGGATGTAATCCCATTTCCTGGCCACATCGGTCCCAGGACTGTGGCTAAAGGTGTGGAAGTTCTGCCATAAGAGGATAAAGGGGACGATGATTAGGAGCAATGCTTTATTACCCAACTTGACAGCAAGCTCTCCAGCCCCGCAGGAGATCCAGAAGGCAAAAAGCAGGTAAACGGGTGTGTAAAGAAAGCGGATATCACCTATAAGGTAAGCGAGGTTGAAAATCCACACGCTTACAAAGCCAAGACCTGTGAGGGCCAATATATCCCAGCGGCGGCGGAGGAAAAGTCCCAGAATTCCGACCATCCCCAGGATAATTCCTCCCCATCCGAACTCTTCCACAAGCCACCGACCTGCTTCCATCAGCCTGTCCTGGCTGATGGCTTCCCACCTCAATAGCCCTCCGAACCTCCTGGCCATGATGAAATCCAGGAAACCTCTGAAGGAATTATCGTAGAGGATCAGGGTATCAGTGGGGCTGAGCTGGACGCTGAGGTAAGGGAGGTTGGGAGCTCGTAGGGGAATGAGGAGGTATAGGAGCAAAGGGGCAAGGAGGAGAACCAAAGCTAAAAGGAAAGGCCCACCTGGTCTGCTTCTCCTCAGCAGGTAAAAGGCTATGACCCCTGGCAGGATGAGGATAAAGCTACGGTGATGGGCGAGGCTTGAGCCGAGAATTAAGGATAGAACCGGCAGAGGCAGGTTTTTGAGGACAGACCAGAGGAAAAGGATGAGGAGGAAGGCGTTAAAGGTGTATACTTCGGCGACCGTGGCCTGGCTCCAGAAAGTTCGGGAAAAGGCGAAGGTCAGGGCTCCCACGGCAGGAGGCCACAGGTATGAGGGCGAATTGTGTTCCCTGCTTACCTCCAAGGCAAACAGGGCTAAAAGCCCCACAGCGGCGGCGCCCCATAGGGCGGAGAAAAAGTTCATCTTAAAAGCTACATTTCCCACCGGAAAAAGGTGGCTCCAGATCCAGCCCAGGAAACAGAAAAGCGGATAACCTGGAGGATGGGGGATCCCCAGGACATAGGGGACGAACTGAAATTCCCCAGGGTCACCTTCCAGAACGCCGGGGGCAAGGGTTCTGAGGTAAAAAGCCAAAGCCAGCAGGGTGATAATCAATGCGAGGGCTATCTTCACTCTTTCCGCCCCAGCGCTATCAGGAATATGCCCAGCACGATTAAGGCTACCCCTATCCACTGGATTGAGAGAATTCGCTCTTTGAACAAAAGCCTGGCAGCCACCACCTGAACGGCTACGAACCCGAGCCCCATGAAGATCCCGTAAGCTAGATAGAGGGGGATAAACTTAAGAAGGAGGGTGAAGGAGATAACTCCCACAAGGCCTGCCAGATTTGCCATTACTTGCCAGGCCAGGAACTCCCGCCAGTTCTGGCTTCCTGCTGATAGCTTGAACCCAACGTTGCTGGTGACCACGCAGGCTACATACAGGAGCCCTAAAGCTGGCACTATTAGCTGTTTTGTCATGGCTTATTGCCCCTTAAGGGATAAGCGATAGGCTTTGACTGCTTTTACGAAACCCCGGAAAAGGGGGTGAGGGCGGTTGGGTCTGGATTTGAATTCGGGGTGGAACTGGCTTGCTACCATCCAGGGATGATCGGCCATTTCTACAATCTCCACCAGCTCTCCATCGGGAGAAGTTCCAGAAATGATAAGCCCCTGGGAGGTCAGGAGCTCCCGGAAAGCATTGTTGAACTCATAGCGGTGGCGGTGGCGCTCATAGACCTGGCTCGCCCCATAGGCTTGAGCGGCTTTCGTGCCGGGGACAAGCTTGCAGGGGTAAGCCCCCAACCTCATCGTCCCTCCCATCTCCTTTATACCCCGCTGGCTGGGGAGAAGGTCAATTACCGGGTAAGGGGTGTCGGGGTTAAATTCGGTGCTGTTGGCTTCGTTGTTTCCCAGAACATGGCGAGCAAATTCTATAACCATGACCTGCATTCCGAGGCAGAGGCCCAGGTAGGGGATTTTGTTTTCCCGGGCAAAGCGAGCGGCAATTATCTTGCCCTCAATCCCCCGGTAACCGAAGCCTCCGGGAACTATGATGCCTTCCACTTTCTTCAGGCGCTCCAGTGCATTCCCCTTTTCCAGGTCCTCGGCATTTATCCACTCAATCTCCACATCGCACCCTTCGTGGACGGCCGCATGGCGAAGGGCTTCCTTCACGCTTATGTATGCGTCCACGAGCTGGATATATTTGCCAACTATCCCAACCCTTATCTTCTCCTTGGGCCTTTTTATCTCCTCCACCATCTCGGCCCACTCTTCCAGGTCTGGTTTCTTCTCCTCTATTTGGAGCTTTTCCATTATGAATTGTCCAAGGCCGGCTTTCTCCAGGATGAGAGGAACCTCGTATACAGTATCCACCGTTACAAGGGGGATAACCGCCCTTTTCTCCACATCGCAGAAGAGAGCTATTTTATCCTTGAGAGGTTCGTCCATCGGGTAATCGGAACGGCAAACTATGACGTCGGGCTGGATTCCGATGGAGCGCAGTTCTTTGACGCTGTGCTGGGTGGGTTTGGTTTTAAGCTCGCCGGTGGAACTCAGGTAGGGCAAAAGGGTGATGTGGATGTAGAGGGTGTTTTCGCGGCCGAAGTCCTTGCGCATCTGCCTTATGGCCTCCAGGAAAGGCTGTCCTTCAATATCGCCCACAGTTCCCCCCACTTCCACCACAATGACTTCAGCTTTGTGTTCTTCGGCAGCCTGGACGATCCGGCGCTTTATTTCATCGGTTATGTGAGGGATGACCTGTATGGTGCCACCGAGGTAATCACCACGCCTTTCTTTAGCGATGACTTCAGCGTAAATCTGGCCAGCTGTAACATTGGAAGAGCGGGAGAGGTTCTCGTCTATGAACCGTTCGTAGTGGCCCAGGTCCAGGTCTGTTTCTGCTCCGTCCTCGGTGACGAAGACTTCACCATGCTGATAGGGGGACATGGTTCCGGGGTCAACGTTTATATAGGGGTCAAGTTTCTGAAGGGTTACGGCCAGGCCACGGCTTTTGAGAAGTCGGCCTATAGAAGCGGCGGTTACCCCCTTCCCCACAGAAGAGACAACTCCTCCTGTGCAAAAAATGAATTTAGGCATACCTCATCTCCTCACCCGGTGGTTAGGGGGGCTTAAAGGGGCCCTTTTTATTTTACCTGAAAGCCTGCTCATTGCCAAATTTTACCCCCTTGCGCCATCGCCCATAGAGCTCGGTAAGCTCAGCGAGACGAGATTTCATCTCTTGGGTCAGGGCCTCAGGTCGGGAACGCCACTGCCAGTTGCCTTCGGGACGGCCCGGATAGTTCATGCGGGCTTCGCTCCCCAGGCCCAGTATGTCCTGGAATGGGATTATAGCCAGGTCTGCTACTGAAGCCATAGCCAAGCGGATCATAACCCAATTAACTTCCCGTCCGTCGGTGGCGGTGTACTTGCAGAAGTGCTCCCGCACTTCTTCAGGAAGTGAATTGAACCACCCGATGGCCGTGTCGTTATCGTGAGTTCCAGGGTAAACCACACAGTTGCGGGGATAGTTGTGAGGGAGGTGCGGGTTATCGGGACCGGAACCGAAGGCAAACTGGAGGATTTTCATTCCCGGAAAGCCGAACTTTTCCCGCAGAGCTTCTACCTCTGGTGTAATGTAGCCCAGATCCTCAGCGATGATGGGAACTTCGCCGAGAGCCAATTTAAGGGCATTGAAAAGCTCCTCCCCTGGCCCCTTCACCCACCGCCCGTTAACAGCAGTATCCTGACCTGCGGGCACTTCCCAGTAGGCCTCAAAACCCCGGAAATGGTCCACCCGCACTACATCCACATATTCCAGCGTTCGCTTAAAGCGCATTATCCACCAGTCATACCCTCTTTCGGCCAGGACATCCCAGCGGTATATTGGGTTGCCCCAGAGTTGCCCGGTGGGGCTGAAATAATCGGGTGGGACTCCAGCAACGACTGTGGGACGTCCACTTTCGTCCAGGTGGAAAAACTCGGGATGCGACCACACATCAGCGGCATCGTAAGCCACATAAATTGGAATATCGCCGATGATACGGATACCCTTGCCCGCCGCATACTCTTTCAGAGCCCTCCATTGCCGGTCAAACACGAATTGGGCGAACCTGTAAAAGAGGATTTCATCGGCGAGCCTTTGGCGGGCCAATTCCAGCGCTTCTGGATTTCGCAGGGCCAGCTCTGGCTCCCACTCGTTCCAGGAAACGCCTCTGTGGGCTTCCTTAAGGGCCATAAAGAGGGCGTAATCCTCAAGCCAGTGAGCTTGACGGCGGCAGAAATCCTCGAATTCTTCCTGCATACATCCTGTGGCTTTAAAATTTTCAAAGGCCCGGCGCAGAAGTTGATTTTTGAAAGCTCGCACGAGCGGGTAATCCACCCTTTCCAGAGGGAAATCGGGAGCCCCCTGCCAATCCTCCGGCGAGAGAAGCCCTTCCTCCACAAGCTTTTCCGGGCTGATCAACACCTCAGCTCCGGCCATAGCAGAGGAGGAAACATAAGGGGAGTCGCCCACGCCCGGGGGATTAAGGGGCAGGATCTGCCAGAAGGTTTGGCCTGTTTCTTCCAGAAAATCCACAAACCGATAGGCTTCAGGGCCGAGATCTCCTATCCCGAAGCCTCCCGGTAAAGAAGAGATGTGAAGGAGAATTCCAGAACTTCGGGCAAGCATTGTGACCACCTCCTTTGCCCTGATTTTATCATCCGAAACCAGGATGCCAAAAACCTCGCAGCAGTTTTCCTGTCAAATGATAATGTCACTGGGCTAGAAAAGCCAAAACTTATCAGGGCGCCTGCAGGCATGAAAGGAAGAGTGCCCACCCGCTGCCGGCGGCTTTCCCTTCACCGTCCGAGCTCGGCCGCAAATGCGTTCATGTATCCAGAAGTCGCATTCCGGGTGTGGATTTGACAGGAGGAAAGAAGTGGTGTATTTTAACGGGGGACAATCGCATCACAGGCTACAAAGGGCTGGCGCAGATGGCAAGCGATTGATTTCCCCGGAGCACCCAGGTAGAGAGGGCGGGGTAGCAAACCAGCGCCAAGTGAAAGGTAAGCCCGGAAACAGAAGGCGCTGAATCCTCCCAGGCAGGCCGCTGGAAAAGCGCAGAAGCAAAAGGGTAGTTCAACAAACTGCAGAGCTGACAGTGCTAAAAGGAGGGGAAATTCCGGCTAAAATTTACTTTTCATTGGGTATTGGAAGCCCCCGGGCTCCGCACCCCTTTAATAGACGTTGCATAGCAGAAAGGAATCACCATGAGCCAGCTTATCCTCAGAGACCCTTTCAGGGTGAGGAGCATGGCCACTTTTACCGATGGTATAGGGCAGTTCGCCCCCCTGTGCTTTTCCCGAATTTGATTTGGAGAAGCCTCTGGACATGATGCACCTGGCTGGGAACCCGGGAGAGCAGTTTGCTACCCGTAAGGTAGATTTCCCGCTGCGGCTCACGTTCTCAATACGAAGGCGCAGGATGGAAGAGCCTGCGGTCAATTATAACAAAGAAAGGAGCGTAAAATGTTTCGTGCAAAGTTGGGTTATAAACTGTTTATATCCCTTTTTTGTCTTATTCTCCTGTCAACCGTGAGATGCGGTGGCTTGCAGAGTCTGCAAGCTACGCCCACCCCCACAGCGACATCCACTTTCACACCAACTCCCACACTTACCCCAACCGCAACGCCCACACCTACTCCCACGCCGACGCCAGTGCCTATTCAGGCTCTGCTGCCCCAGGCGGCACAACTCTGCGATGCAGCATTTCAATCCTCGATCCGCGAAGGTTCACCTGTTCCTGCTGTGCTTACTCTCGTCTACGAAGAGTATGAAGAAAAAGGGTGGGAAATTAGGGCTTTACCTCATGGTCCCGAATATGCATTTGAAGTAAATACTCTGGCTTGCGTGAAGGAAGGCCGGGATAGAGTGGCAACGTATACCCCAGGGAACATACCGGGATACAGACTTATCTGGAACGTTCGCCTCGTTCGCTGGCCAAATGGCGAAGTTCTCGCCGAGAAAACCCTTATGGGTTATGACCCTCCGAGCGTTTATGTAGGTGTGCCTACAAGTGCCGTGTACGGTAGGCCACCTGAGATTGACCTTATGGAATGGCTATCGTCATTTCGCCTCTGGCGAGATATTATAGTTGTTGTGCCTGCTTACAGGGACATGGCCTTTTCTCCAGATGGCAAAACATTAGTTTCAATTTCCGAAACGGGTGAAATGCGGTTCTGGCAGGTAGCTGACGGCACTCTTTTGCGGTCCCGTTTCATAGATGGATTAGTCGAATTTAAAGCGAGCTTCTCTCCGGACTTGACCATGGTGGCTTGCGTCGATTACCATTCAGTATCGTTGTACCGGGTATCTGATGGGCGCTTTTTGAGCACTTTCTCGGCTCCGTTAGAGGGAATAGAAATTAGGCCATATAGTTTAACATTTTCACCGGACGGAATTTTATTGGCAGTAGGATGGAGTGACAGCAAAGCGCGTATCTGGCGGGTTTCCGACAGTTCCCTCCTGCTCACCCTTAAACATGAAAGTGAGGTGCATAGCCTGGCCTTTTCCCCGGATGGAACGATCCTGGCCTCGGGCGCGAAAGATGGTTCCATACGACTCTGGCGTGTATCTGATGGGATGCTCTTGCGCACCCTTAAAGGGCATAAAGATAGGGTAAATAGTCTGGCTTTTTCCCCGGATGGGACACTGCTTGCCTCGGCCTCTGAAGACGGGTCTCTGCGAATCTGGCGAGCCTCTGATGGCTCTCCACTGTATGAATTAACTGGACATTTATTAGAAGTGCAGAGCGTTGCTTTTTCACCAGATGGAGCTCTACTGGCATCAGGAGATTCTGCCGGAACTGTGCGGCTCTGGAGCGCTTCCGATGGTAGTTTGCTACGTATCTTAGAGGGCCACCAAAATTCGGTGGTTACGTTGCTCTTTTCCCCCGACGGGACCTTACTGGCTTCGGGCTCGCTTGATGAGACCGTGCGATTCTGGAACCTGGATGAACTGGATGTATCCACGAAATGGACCACCGTTCTAAGCGATTCTTTTGACAAAAATTTGAACGACTGGCCGATCTCCTATGAAGAAGAGGACGAGTTCTGGCTCTCTCTCACTCAACAAATCCGCCAGGGTGTATATCGATGGGAAGGGAAAGCCAAAAGAGATGTTGTCACCTGGTCATGGCCTGATATTAAAGACCTGTCCGATTTCCATCTATCGGTGGATGTCAGGCAAATCAGTGGCGTAGACAGCGCTGAAGCAGGCGTGGTCTTCAGGCTCAGCGACGATAATTTTTACCTGTTCAGCATTATCCCAAAGCAACAAGAATATGGCCTGTGGCTTTCACACGCCGGTGAATGGGAAACACTGGTGGACTGGACGACTTCCTCAGCGATATTAACTGATGGGTGGAACCGGATTGAAGTCCGGGGAAGAGGCTCACTTTTCACCGCGTGGGTGAATGGCCACAAAGTAGCGGTGGTATCGGATTCCAGGCTGCCTGAGGGCAAGGTGGGTTTGACCATCGGCTTCTTCAATGCAGGGGACGAAGCTGTTTTTGAATTTGATAACTTTGAAGTTCGCGAGCCCACCCTATCTATCCATGTCCCGAAACCCACTCCTATGGCAAAAACACCATCAGTGCTTATTCGGTTAGGGCCTGGCAAATACGGAGACCCTCTATGGCTGGAAGTCGTGCTGGGGGAATACACGCTGGCAAGTGGGACCACCCTGCTGCCCGGGTCTGCCATCGGTGTTTTTGAAGAATGGCTGACCTTTCAACCGGGGCTTGGTATTGATGTGGTGGATGGGGCAATCACTCTTAGGGGTAAAACTTACCCACCGGGGACAAAGCTCATCGTGAACCCGCAAGGGGAGCTGATGCCGAGATAGGCTGCTCACCGGGCACCAAGGCTCAGGCACCTCTTTCATCCGCAGGTTTCTTCGGGCCAGGCCTTTGTGCACGGCATATAGCGGACGAACCCGCATTACGTGCAACCCCTTTGCTCTGCTTTGTTGAAGGTGGTATAATCAAAATCCCAGGAGGGAGGGCCTGTGGGTGATGGATGCCTCAATGAAAAGATGGCTGAAGTAAGAGCACTGGTGGATGCCAAAGGTTTCAGCAGCGACGAAAGCCGCATCTGGGAGATGTTAGCTCTCATCCATTCTGAAATCTCCGAAGCCACCGATGCCTACAAAAAGGGCGAGCCGCTGGAAAAGGTGGGGGAGGAACTTATTGACGCTATAATCCGCATCCTCCATCTTCTTTCAGCTCTGGGTCTGGATGCGGAAAAGCTTTACCAGAAGAAAATGGCCGAAAATTGGGCAAGGCCTTGTAGATATGGGACAGTGAGGGGAGGGTGAACCGGGAAAGGCTTTACAAGATCACCGCCATAGTTCTCAGGCGGACAGATTTCGGGGAGGCTGATAGACTTTTAACAGTTTACTCCCTGGAGGAAGGTAAGCTCCGCCTGCTGGCTAAGGGGGTTCGGAAACCCACAAGCCGCAAAGCTGGCCATCTGGAGCTTTTCACTCACGTGAGGCTATTGGTGGCAAGAGGCAGAGAGCTGGACCTCATCACTCAAGCCGAGGCTTTAGAGTATTTCCGGGCCCTGAGGGAAGATCTGGTCCGCACCGGCTATGCCCACTATATTGCCGAACTTGCGGACGGCTTTATGGCTGAGCAGGATAAGAACCCAGCAGTTTTCCACCTCCTCCTTGACACTTTCCGGCGCTTGGAAGCAGGCCAGGAGGCCTGGCCAATCCTGCGTTTCTTTGAACTTCGCTTCCTCACCCTGGCAGGTTACAGGCCCGAGCTTTTTGTTTGCGTCAAGTGCCGGGAACCCCTCAAAGCTTCCATCAACTACTTTTCCCCAGCCGATGGCGGAGCGCTCTGCCCCCGCTGTGGCGAGGGAAAAGATGGAACCATGACCCTTTCGCCGGGGGCTTTGAGAGTGATGCGCTTCTTCCTCACCCGAGAATATGAAGTGTGTCAGCTGTTGCGGGTGCCCGGGAACATCAACCTGGAAGTTACAGCTCTTCTCAGGCGCTATCTCATTTATCATCTGGAAAAGCCTCTTAAATCCACCAGGTTTCTGGAGAGGCTTGAGGTGGAAAACATCGCATAGGGGGTGCTTTATGGGCAGAGCTCTGTCTTTTCAGGAAGTTATCTTACGTCTTCAGAGATTCTGGGCTGATAGGGGATGCCTGATCTGGCAACCCTACAGCGAGAAAGTGGGGGCCGGGACCATGAACCCAGCCACGTTCCTCAGGGTTCTCGGGCCTGAGCCCTGGAATGTGGCTTACGTGGAGCCCTCCTATCGCCCTGCCGATGGCCGTTACGGAGAAAACCCCAACCGGATGCAGCTCCACTTCCAGTTCCAGGTGATCCTCAAGCCCGATCCCGGTAATCCCCAGGAGATTTACCTTGAAAGCCTGAAAGCTCTGGGCATTGACCCCGCTCAGCACGATATCCGTTTCGTGGAAGATAACTGGGAATCCCCGGCCCTCGGGGCATGGGGGCTCGGATGGGAAGTGTGGCTTGATGGCCTGGAAATAACCCAGTTCACCTACTTCCAACAGGCAGGGGGAATTGACCTTAATCCGGTAGCTGTGGAGATAACCTACGGCCTTGAACGCATAGTTATGTTCCTCCAGCAAGTGAGGAGTGTCTGGGAGATTGACTGGGATGGAGTCCATACCTATGGAGATATCCTCCTCCGCTCTGAAGTAGAGCACTGCATTTACGAGTTTGAAGAAGCCGATGTGGAAAGGCTCCGACGCCTTTACAACGAGTACGAGGCCGAAGCCAGGCGATGCCTTGAAAGAGGCCTTGTCATTCCCGCTCACGATTACATCCTTCGCTGCTCCCATACCTTCAACCTCCTGGACTCCAGGGGAACCATAGGGGTGGCCGAAAGGGCTTCATATTTTGCCCGAATGCGGGAACTTGCCCGCCAGGCTGCCCAGCTATATCTGAACCAGCGCCAGGAAGCAGGCTTCCCCTGGCTGGGCAAAGCCCCTGAACGCAAAGAGGAGCCCCCCATTAAACCAGAGGAAACTGCCTACCTGCCCCCTTACGCTGACGCCCTCCTGGAAATCGGGACTGAAGAGCTCCCGGCGCGGGATCTGAGCTCGGCGGTGGAACAGCTCAGAGCTCTCGCCCCAGAACTTCTGACCCAGGCCCGCCTTCGTTACGAAAGCCTCTATGTGGCCGGGACGCCCCGCCGCCTCGTCCTCTACATCAAAAACCTGGCTTCTTCCCAGGAGGAAGAAGAGCTCACCATCAAAGGACCACCGGCCTCGGTGGCTTTTGACCCCGAAGGGAGACCGACGAAGGCAGCGGTCGCCTTTGCGGAAAGGCACGGGATCAGGGTTGAGGACCTCCAGATTCAGGAATACGAAGACAAACGCTATGTCGTAGCTGTGGTCCGGGAAGCGGGGAAAACTGCTCCTGCTGTCCTGGCCGAGCTTTTCCCCCGGTTGATTTCATCCCTGCGTTTTGCCCTCACGATGCGCTGGAACGAAAGCGGTGTCAGATTCTCAAGGCCCATCCGCTGGCTTGTAGCCCTCTTCGGCGAGAAGGTGGTGGATTTTGAGTATGCTGGGGTTCGTTCTGGCCGAACGACCCGGGGCCTCAGGCCCGAAGGCTCCCCCCTCATCACCCTTAAGAAAGCCGAGGACTATTTCAGGGTCATGGAGGAAGCCGGCATCATGATAGACGTTGATAGACGAAGGGAAACGATAAGGGAACAGGCAGCCAGGCTGGCCTCAGAAGTAAACGGAACCATCCCCGACGATCCGGACCTGCTGGAAGAAGTCACAAACCTGGTAGAAAAGCCAACGGCCTTCCTGGGAACCTTTGAACCCACTTACCTCCGCCTCCCCCAGGAAGTCCTGGTGACCGTCATGAAGAAGCACCAGCGCTACTTCCCCATCCTCTCGGCAGACGGCCAGCTGTTGCCGTATTTTGTAGTAGTCCGCAATGGGGATACGAGGCATCTGGAAACTGTGCGCAGAGGGAATGAAGCTGTCTTGCGGGCCCGCTTCGCCGATGCTGATTACTTCATAACCACAGACCTGAAAAAGTCCCTTGAAGAATATCTGCCCAGACTTAGAGGCCTCACCTTCCATGAAAAATTAGGGTCAATGCTGGATAAAGTAACCCGGCTGGAGAGGCTGGTCTCATGGCTCTGTCAGCGCCTTGGCCTTTCGGATGAGGAAACTCGAAAGGCCTCCAGGGCGGTTCACCTGTGCAAGGCCGACTTGGCCACCCAGATGGTCATAGAGCTCACGGACCTTCAGGGGGTCATGGGCCGCCACTATGCTCTCCGCTGGGGAGAGGACCCCGAAGTGGCCGAAGCCATTTTTGAGCACTACCTGCCCCGCTTTGCCGGCGATGCTCTCCCTAGGACAGTTCCGGGCACAGTGGTGGGGATTGCCGACAGGGTGGATAGCCTCGTGGGCTTCCTTGGAGCGGGCCTTGCTCCCACCGGCTCCGCCGACCCCTACGGACTCCGGCGGACGGCCCTGGGGCTCGTTCAGATCCTTGTGGACAAAGGCATAGACTTTTCCCTTAGGGAAGCCCTGGCCGAGGCCTCCCGCCTTCTTCCCTTCCCCATCCCGGAAGAAACCCTGAAAGAAGCCCGGGAGTTCATCGTGGCCAGGATGCGGGGCCTGTTCCAGGAAAGGGGTTACCGGACCGACCTCATAGAAGCTGTTCTGGCGGAGCGAGCTGATAATCCATACCTGGCCTGGCTGACCCTTCAGGACCTGGCCCGCTGGGCGCAGAAGCCCGAATTCCCCACCGTTATGACCGCCTTTATCCGTCCGGCCAGGATAGTGAAGGACGTGCCTGAACTCCTCCCGCTCCATCCCGAACGCTTCACCGAACCTGCTGAGCATAATCTCTACCGGGCATACCTGGAGGCAGAAGAAAAAAGACGGAAGGTTAACGATATCGATGGCCTTTTCAGCCTGCTCATGCCCCTTGTGGAGCCCATTGACAAGTTCTTCTACGAAGTCTTCGTTATGGTGGAGGACAGGGAAATCCGTGAAAACAGGCTGGCCCTCCTCCAGCGCATAGCCCTCCTGCCGAAGGGCATTGCTGACCTCTCCCGGGTGGAGGTATAATTTCTTACGGCGAAAGCCTGCAAGGTGGGAGGGGAAAATTGGAACGTTTCAAACTCGTTTCCCCCTTCAAGCCTACGGGGGATCAGCCCCAGGCTATAGAAAAGCTGGTGGAAGGTGTCCGTAAAGGATACCGCTATCAGACTCTGCTTGGTGCCACCGGGACTGGGAAAACCTTTGTAATTGCCAATGTTATAGACCAGGTTCAGAAGCCAACTCTGGTCATCGCCCACAACAAAACCCTTGCCGCTCAACTCTACGCCGAATTCAGGGAGTTCTTCCCCCACAACGCCGTGGAATACTTCGTAAGTTACTATGATTACTATCAGCCTGAGGCCTACCTTCCGGAATATGACCTCTACATTGAGAAGGATGCCGATATAAACGAGGAGATAGACCGTCTGAGGCTGGCAGCCACCTCCGCTCTCTTCTCCCGCCGGGATGTAATCATCGTGGCTTCGGTCTCCTGCATTTACGGCCTCGGGAGCCCCGAAGACTATGGACAGGTTGTTTTAACCCTGAAGAGGGGGGAAACCCGCCGCCGCAACAAAGTCCTCCGCCATCTGGTAGAAATCCAATACGAAAGAAACGACACCGTCCTGGAACGGGGAAAATTCCGGGTCCGGGGCGACACCGTAGAAATCCAGCCCGCCTACCTCCAAACGGCTTACCGCATTGAATTCTGGGGTGATGAGGTGGACCGCATCACCGAATTTGACCCTCTTACCGGCGAAATCTTGAGGGAGCTGGACACAATCGCCATCTATCCCGCCAAACACTTCATAACCCCCTATGAAAAGCTCCAGCTGGCTATAATGGATATAGAACGGGAGCTGGAGGAGAGACTGGCAGAACTTAGAGCTCAGGGGAAACTCCTGGAAGCCCAGCGCCTTGAGCAGCGCACCCGCTACGACCTGGAACTCCTCAAAGAGACAGGTTACTGTCCGGGCATTGAGAACTACTCCCGCCACCTCTCCCGCCGCAAGCCCGGAGAGCCCCCCTGGACCCTTCTGGATTACTTCCCCGATGACTTTCTGGTCATAATAGACGAATCCCACATGACAATACCTCAGCTCAGGGGGATGTATCACGGAGACTACACCCGTAAGAAAACCCTTGTAGATTACGGATTCCGCCTCCCTTCGGCTCTGGATAACCGCCCCCTGAAGTTTGAAGAGTTTGAGCAAAGGGTTCGCCAGGTTATCTTTACTTCCGCCACCCCTGGCCCTTATGAGATGGAGAAGAGCGAGCAGATAGTGGAACAGCTCATAAGGCCTACGGGAATTGTGGACCCCCAAATATTTGTCCGGCCCACCAGGGGGCAAATGGACGACCTCATCTCGGAAATCCGCAGGAGGGTTGAGAAGGGGCAGCGGGCCCTGGTTACCACCCTCACCAAAAGGATGGCCGAAGACCTGGCTGAATATCTGGCAGAGATGGGAATAAAGGTTCACTACCTTCACTCCGAAATTGATACCATTGAGCGGGTGGAAATCCTCCGCAACCTCCGCCTGGGGGTATACGATGTGGTGGTGGGTATAAACCTTCTAAGGGAGGGACTCGACCTTCCGGAAGTTTCCCTGGTGGCCATACTGGATGCCGATAAAGAGGGCTTTCTGCGCTCGGAAACGGCCCTGATCCAGACCATAGGCCGGGCTGCAAGGCATGTAGAAGGTACAGCAATCATGTATGCAGATACCATCACCGAAGCCATGCGCAAAGCGATGGAGGAAACAGAAAGGCGCCGCCGCATCCAGATGGAATACAACCTGCGCCATGGCATTGAACCCCGCACCATAGTCAAAGAGGTGCGCGATCTCACCGACAGGGTGCGGAAGGTAGCGGAACGCCGGGCTGAATACATCGTGAAGGGCGAGGAAATCCCCAGGGATGAGCTCAGGCGGATGATAAAAGAACTGGAGAACCAGATGCACTTAGCCGCCAGGAACCTGGAATTTGAAAAAGCGGCCGTGCTCCGGGACGAAATCTTTGAACTGCGCCGCCTCCTCGGGGAGAACGTCCCCGAAATTGAGAAAGTTATTGAGAAGCGGAGGAGGGGTGGTGAAAGGGAACGGGCTCCCTATTCCACCACCCCAACTGCCGGGGTGAGAAATTAGAAAGCGCACAGGAGCAGACACCTTGCCGCAGTTGTCCCCACAGTTCGGAGAAGAAAGCACTCCCGAGCTGCTTGCGCGTGGAAACAGCCAGCCCCCTGAAAACCAGAGGCCTCACAGCCTTCCTTTCCCCGAATCCTGCAGGGAAACGAGAGATTCCGGGAATGGCGAGAAAAAGGTTTGAACCGACAGGTATGGTTCCTCAAAGCGCAGGAGCCAGGCTCGCAGGATACCTACAGGCGTGCTTAGAGGCTGCTTATTCTCCCGGTAAGCGGTCAGCAAGTCCAGGAAATACCTCTTTTCCGCTGGAGTCAGTTGGTCAGAAAGGTAACCCAGGGCGTGCATAAGGACGTTGACGATGGCGGGGCGGCGAGGTGGGCGAGCCAGTGCAGCCTTAAATCCAGCAACGTATTGAGCCATCACTTCATTGACAGGCCGCTGTTGTGGGTTAGCCACGAGCCTGCCCAGTTCCCGCAAACGGGCCTGGTTGTAGGCCAGAAGGAGAAATTTGTTGCGGGTGTGAAAATCCACGAGCGCCTTCATCTGGCCTGAATCCACCACCTCTCGCAGCCGGGCCAGCGCAAAAATGACAGTGAAAAAGTGCTCGCGTATTGCCCGGTTGGTCAGGCGTCCCTCGTCCTCTACGGGGATATCGGGGAAGCGGGCCTTTACAGCACCACCGAATACCCCCATTCCAGCTCTGACCGGAGGGACCTTTTCGGCTGCAGAGTAGATTTTGACGTCCCTGAGCCCGCAAGAAGGGGAGCGACTCTTTAGGATGAAACCGTCCACGGGTGGGAGCCCATCCAGAAATGATGCGGCAAAGGCCTGCATTTTTTCCGTCAGATCCAGGCCGGTGACGGGCTGAAGCAGGCGAACTTCGCCGGCAATCCAGACCAGCCGCACAGGTGGGCGTGGAACCCCGAGGCCAATTTCCACCTCCGGGCAGACAGGGATGAATTCAACCCACTCTCGAAGAGAGTTTACGATGGGATCAAGAATTATGCTGCCATCGTAACGGCAGGGTTCAAATCCGAGACATTTGCTGACGACGATGCGAGGTTCAGGCATGGGTTTCCCCTTAAAAATCTGCAGAGGCTGATTTCATACAACACCATTCATAAGCCCTTTTTCCGGCTCTTTTCCGGCCTCCCGGCACGCCCTCATATAGTCCGCTCGCAGCGCAGCAGCCAGCTCGCCAAAAGCACCGGGGAGCGCTCTGGCAAAGGGGAGGATAATCCGCAAACCTTCGGCGAAGGCATCGCAAGCCTCCTGTGCCCGCCCCAGGCCCAGAAGGACACTACCATGTGCACCCAGGCTCCTGGCCAGGTCCGGAAGAAAAGCCTGGGGATTGACTTCCGCAAGCACACGGTAAATCCCCAAAGCTTCCTCCGTAGCCTTCAGCCCCTCCTCTAAACGACCAAGATCGGAAAGTCTGTTGCCCAGATTGTTGAGACTTCTGGCCAGGT